>CAYTXN010000362.1:0-717 GCA_964441195.1 uncultured Limnohabitans sp. | reverse complement strand
CTTGGGAAGTACCCTGATGGAGGAAAAAGTTCGACACCCTCCGGGGTCGTGGTGATGGTCGCGTCATTTGTTATCCACGGGTTTCACCCGCGGTTATTGAGAAGTTTGACCCCTTTTGGGGTCTGGAATTGAAAACATAAAAATCATGGGATTTGAGATTTAAGAATTTTGGCGATTTGGATCATCCGAAATAACGACGGTGAAGCCGTCGAACCTCTGAATAGCCCTAGGTGCAACCTAGGGAAAAATGTAAACGATAACGAGGACGACAACCCCGAAGGGTGTTGAACTTATTGGAAATGGAATTACAAATTCCAAAAAATATAAAAGCGAAGATGCAATCTACGCTTAGGCTTTCCGGAACCGAAAATCTGAAAGAAATAGACTACGCCCAGGTGAGTAATACTTTATTCCATGAATCATTCTAATTTAAAATACTTAGTTAAGTTATAGTGGTAATCTATTTAGTAAGTTTTCGTTTATTTCATCAATATTCAAAAATTTACCAATACTCAGATTATCTTTGAATAATAATTCAAACGCAATATAATATTCTTGCAATTCTAAATCTGAAATTGAAATTTGTTTATTTCCATGAACTAAATCATTTCTCCTTCCATACAATTTATAAACAGTCATCATTACATTTGGCGATTTAGTAATATGGTATGAAATTAAAGAAATCCTGATTCTAATCTCGTTAGAGACTTTAAAAAA
>CAYTXN010000361.1:0-3478 GCA_964441195.1 uncultured Limnohabitans sp. | reverse complement strand
GGATTGGAAACAACCTTATTGTCTTTATCCAGAATAGTAACAAAGCCCGAATTATCCATTTGTTCAAGGTATTTGAGCCTTGACCAGCAAACGCCTGCATAGAGATTCTCTCCATGAATAACTGGACGGCAAACGAAAGCTCCCGGTAGGAAAATGGTCTCTATGTAATTTCCATCCATGGTAAATCGCTTAAAGGAATTGTGTCCTCTCGAGGTACAGAGCAAAGTTGGTGCTTTTCCTCCGCGCTGATCAATGGCGATTCCGTGTGCTGTTTTGAATTGATCATCACCATGACCGTTTCCGCCGAATTTCCGGATAAAGTTTCCATTTTTATCATACTGAAGAAAAAACTGAGAGCCATAACCATCTGCTATATATAGATCTCCATTTGGTGCGACAGCAGTTTCGGTAGGAACCCATGGCATTTTTTCAGTGTATATCCCTGAAGTCAATGGAGAAGGAATTTCAGCGACAATTTTGCCCTCAAGAGTTGTTTTGATAACTTTTCCCCCATTATCCACTACCCAGAGATATTCTGCATCACCTTCGTCAACTAAGGATAATCCGTGAGCTCGATCAAGGCCTAAAGTCCAAGTCGTGATTAATTTCCCTGACTGGTCATAGATGATAATGTTGTTTTTAGGTTCATCTGTTACCATTATCATCCGACCTTTTCGATCCATGACCATTTCATGGCAATTGACTACTGGAACTTTGGCAGGATCTAGATTTCCCCAAGTGGGATCTATTTTGTACTTAAAATCACCATGTCCAAGAATGGTATCCTGGGCGGCGAAAAGTGAAACATTTGGTTTGATGCTCATAGCTAATCCTACAAAGGAGGTATTTTGGATAAATTTTCTTCTTGAGTTCATGGGCGAATTGAAGTAGCATAAGGTAATCTTTTCTTGAAAAATTGAAAAATTGGAAGAGCATAAAATTCAAAGCATAGGTAGACCAACCAAGAAATATTTTGCATTTGGTATATGGAAATGTCTAAATTGGATCAACTCAAAATCAACCTATCATGCAAATTAAACACCTATTCTTGGCTATTTTCCTACTCGGTCCACTTGGACTAAGTGCTCAGGAAATAGCGCTCCAACTCTATTCTCTTCGAAATGAGATGAAAGTGGATCCAGTCAAATACCACGAAATGATTGCCGAATGGGGCATATCAGCGCTTGAAGGAGGAGGAGGATATGGCATGTCTGATGCGGAATACCAAAAGCTACTCACTGATAATAAACTGAAAATAGTCGGAGTCGGAGCTGATTACAATCGTTTGAAGACTGACCCTGCCGGAATCATTGCTGATGCCAAAAAGTATGGAGCAAAATATGCGACCTGCTATTGGATCCCACACACTGAAGGTCCTATCACCATGGATGAAATGAAAGCAGCCACTGACCTATTCAATCAGACTGGAGAGATGCTGGCTAAAGAAGGAATTACGCTGACCTATCACCCGCATGGCTATGAGTTTTCTAACTCGGGAAGCGGGACACCGATGGATTATATGCTGGAAAATGCCAATCATTTTAAATTCAACATGGATGTCTTTTGGGTGAAAATGGGAGGTGGAGATCCATTGGCGATCATGAAAGCACATCCTGGAAAATTTCCTCAGTTACATCTTAAAGATCGAAAGATCGGAACACCGGGATCACCTGACGGAAGAGGCGATGTAGAAGCTAATGTCGTCTTAGGTACAGGTGATATCGATATTGCAGGATTGATCCAAGAAGCCAAAAAGCAGGGGACGAAATATTTGGTAATTGAGGACGAAAGCTCAAGATCAGTAACTCAAATCCCACAGAGCGTCGCGTTTATCAAAAGCGAATTAAAGAAGTAAATTACCAAGGCGATTTGTATTCAACCTTCCGAAATAACTTTCGGAAGGTTTTTTTGTATGAACAACCCACTTGTTTTTTTGTTAGCTTTCAAACTTAAATCCAAATAATCAATCTTATGAAAAACACCAAACTCTTTTTATTGGCAATTGCCCTTTTTATCACCTCCTCATTTGCGGCAAATGCTCAATTACAATCACCGGCACTAAGCCCTGCTGCTTTTGTAGCTCAAAATGTCGGCTTTACCAAAATCAGCATTGACTATTCCTCACCTGCGGTGAAAGGAAGAAAAATCTTTGGCGAAATCGAAAAATACGGAGTTGCTTGGAGAGCAGGCGCCAACGCTCAGACGATCATTGACTTCAGTACAGCCGTAAGTGTAGGTGGAAAAAACATCCGCGCGGGTAGATATTCAATCTTCATGACTCCAACTGAAACTGGTGATTGGACAGTTCACTTGAACAGCAAAGCAGCTTCGGTATTTTCTTACATGAAAGAAGGAGTAATGGATGCTGAGGCAATAGCTGCTGACGATGCCGTATCTTTCAAAGCCACGACTGAAAGAGGCGGAAATACCGAACGTCTTCAGTACCACATTTCAGCAGGTGACAACAAAACTGCAACCATTACTATGGCTTGGGAAGGTGTTAAAGTTTCATTCCCTGTAGATACTCAAGTAACTCAGAAAATGGAGCAGTTTAAAAGCCAATTTTAATCAAACTCCCAAGGAGTAACCCTTAATTAATTTTACTAAAGACCTGTCTCATAATCTGAGGCAGGTTTTTTTGTACCTTTTGGAAATCTTTATTCTTTAAATTTCGATATCGTCCGAACCATCAACTTATGAATTCTCCAATTATCTCCGCTGAAAAACTTTACTCAATTTTAGGCCAAGCCAATCTAGTTCTTTTGGATGCCAGAAGTAGCGCAAATCCAGCTTTGACCTTTGAGCAAGGCCATTTGAAAGGAGCAAGATTTGTAGATCCGAATAAGGATTTGGCAGATATTAAGGAAAATTTGGCCCACGGGGGTCGGCATCCCCTACCGGAAGTTCAGGATTTTTGTCAGATTTTGGGCAAGTTGGGAATTACACCTGATAGCCATGTGGTCGTTTATGATGATCAAAATGGAGCCAATGCAGCTGCACGAATGTGGTGGATGCTTCGGGCTTTAGATCACGAAAAGATCCAAGTTCTGGAAGGAGGTATTCAGGCAGGACAAAAAGCGGGAATTCCAATTTCAAGTGAAACTGAAGAAATTATTGAGGAGGCACCTTATCCCGGTTCTTCTTGGAGTTTAGGAATTGCTACTATGGAAGAAGTAGAAAAAGTGGCTTGGGACAAAGAACATCTAGTCATTGATGTCCGATCAGCGGAAAGATATCGGGGAGAGCATGAACCGATAGATTTGATTGCCGGTCACATTCCTGGAGCAATTAATATTCCTTTGACCGAAAACATGAACGGGAATGGCAAGTTTAAAACTCCGGAGGAAATTTCTGAGTACTACTTACCTAAACTGAGTGAAATCCCAAATGAAAATATCATCATTCATTGCGGTTCGGGAGTTTCTGCTTGTCACACACTTTTAGCCCTTGACCATGCTGGGCTGGGAATCCCCAAACT
>CAYTXN010000360.1:0-3491 GCA_964441195.1 uncultured Limnohabitans sp. | reverse complement strand
TCGATCCATTGCTCATCGTTCATCGAGAATCTAAAGGCCAAAAGAGGTTCGGCATCTGGTCCTACTACATTGGAAAAAGTCGTAGATTTCCCTATAACGATATGCAGTATTTTCTCTGCCACCACAATGGGATGCGCATGGGTCAAAGCCACGGAAGCTTTGCCTAAGGCGTTTAATTGTTCCCTGTTGGGATAAATGGATTGGTAAGTGGTATCGTATTTTTGAAGGATAGGGGTGTCGATAAATCCCGGTTCGACGATTGCCACCCGTATTCCAAATCGCCCGACTTCACCTGCGAGACTCATGCTTACGGTATTCAATGCAGATTTGGTGGCGGCATAAGCTGCCATGCTTGGAGATTGGGTTTTTCCGGCGATGGAGGAAACATTGATGATCAATCCGGCTCCACGTTCCCGCATCGGAGTGATGACCTCCTTCATGCAGCGAACGGCACCAAATAAGTTGGTTTGAAAAACCTGCTGGAACAGCTCCATAGACGTTTCTTCCAAGGGAAAGTCGGAAGCAATCCCGGCATTATTGACCAATACATCGATGGGACCAAAACGATCCACTGCTTCTTCAAAAGCATTTCGGACAGAATAATCGATATCCACATCCATGGTGAGGATGGCAATGGGCAAACCTTCTTTCTTGGCCAATTCCCCAAGTGCTGGACTTCGTGCGGGATTTCTCATGGTGGCAATGACCTGATAGCCATTTCTAGCCAAGTGGGCAGCCGTCTCAAATCCAATTCCGGTACTGCAGCCGGTAATCAATACATTTTTCATAATCGGTTGTGTTAAGTAATATCAAACAAGGACTTTCTTTTTATTTGCATACTTCTCCAAAAGCTCATGAATCGCCTGATCCACCAAAGCCACAGAATCATAGGATTCGATTTCCTTTTTCAGGCGCATGGCGTTTTGCTTGTACTTGGGATTGGTGAAGACTTCGTGAATAGCGGCTTTTAGCTTTTCCGGCTTGGGTTTCATGGTTTTCATGTCAATGCCTGTTCCTGAGACCGTTACGCGCTGGGCAACTTCCATCTTATCCTCGGTCGCGCCGCCAATCACCAACGGAATTCCAAAACCCAAAGCCATGTTGGTTCCTCCGTATCCTCCATTGGTAACGAGAAGGTCCACATGCGGCAAGAGGTGGGCGAAAGGGATAAAGGGTGCTACCCTGGCGTTGGCAGGGAGGTTGGGGATTTCCTCTTTGACCGGAACCGCCACGACCAAGGTATCCGGTTCGTCTTTCAAGGCGATCAAAGTGGGCATAATCAGGTCTTGAATATCATTGGCAATCGTGCCCTGATTCACGAGAACGACTTTTTTGGCTTTTTTCAAATCTCCCCACCAATCCGGCTTTTCCCAATTAGGGTCAGGCTTGGGCAAGGGTGGACCGATAAACTGATGGTTATCAGGCATATCAGACCGCTCATAGTCAAATCCCGGAACCGAAAAGATCAGTACCCGATCCACGAACTTGTTGAAATCTCCAAAAAAGCCTTGGTAAAGAGGAAGCCTGCGTTTTTCCCTAAGCTTATTTCCATAGGCTGTGACATCTTTGAACAGTACCCGATCAATGAGATAGTTTAAAAATCGGTTTCTTATCCGCATCAGCGGGCTCTTGCCCGGTAATAAGCCCGAACCAAAAGGAGCAGTGTCCTGACTAAGAATCAAAGGAGGGATGACATGGAAATTAATAGTGGGTTTTCCCAAAATTTCACCCAAAAACAAGGGACTAAAAGTCACAGGGTCACCGATATAGATATCCGGTTCAATACGATCTGAAAGTGATCGAAAACTATCATGTCCTTCCTTATCGATATCAAAAAACCATTTCAGATACTCTTTGATCTGATCCAAACCTTTCTTTTTGACCAAGGCGGGACGCTCTTCGTAAGTAGTCAATCCTTTGGATGGATAATCCAGACTCTCGGGATAAGGATGGAATACTGCACCTGTTTTCTCGATTTTTTGCTGAAAAATTCTGCTCCCAACCCAATGCACTTCATGTCCTAGTGCAACCAAACCTTTGGCGAGGGGAAGTACAGGAAAGTTATGCCCTTCGACAATACCAACTGAGAGAAGAATCTTTGCCATAACTGAAAATGGAAAAATTGACGATTGATTTAGAAAAGTAAGTTTGCTCAATTGACTTAATCCTGAAATACTCCCAAGGGGGTATTGTCAACTAATCTATCTGTGGGTCTTCTTCCTACTTTAAAATAATATCAACTGCCGGGTTAGGGTATTTTACCGATTTCAAAATACTTAGATTCAACTAAGATACCGGTGTCATATTACCCCCTATGCGGTATTCCGCCAGCGTACATTTTGGGCTATTTTTAATCTAACCAAATACTCTTTTTATGAATATTTTAATCGTTGGAGCAACCGGTCAATTGGGATTTACGATTGTCCGAAAACTTTCAGAACAGAAAACCAATCACTCCATTTTTGCTGCACACCGAAAGGCTTCCCATACCAAACCTCTGGAAAAGCTCCCCAATTTGCATTTCCGCACTGTGGACCTTTTAAACCCAAAAACTTTTGAGGATGCTTTGAAGGGAATTGACATCCTAATCTCTACTGCGACAACGGCAACACCGACTCAGAAGGGAGATGATCTGAAAAAAACCGATGAATTAGGAACTATCGCATTGATCGATGCCGCTAAAGCAGCCGGAGTCAAGCAATTCATTTATGTCTCTGCCCTACCTTTTTCCACACTAGAAGAAACCGTACCGCTGAGCCGGGCAAAAAGACAGGTGGAAAATCACCTCAAACAATCAGGTCTCACCTACACCATCCTTCAGCCGACCGCTTTTATGGAAGTCTATTTTGCTTTCTTTGGAACTACCCTCCCGCTTCGGGGCGCTGAGGTCAATACGGTTTCCAGACCTTTTAAATTCTCCAATGACTTTTTCGCAGGAATCAAAAACGACATCGAACAAAAGGGAACCTTCAACATCATCGGTAAGGGCGATCGAAAAAACGCATTCATCAGCGTAGAGAATGTGGCTGACTTTTGTATTGCATCAATTGATAATCCAAAGGCTTTTGACAGAACGCTTGAAATCGGAGGTCCTGAAGGTTTATCTCCTTTGGAGGTAAAGAAAATTTTCGAAAAGCTCTACAATAAGCCCATCAAGGTAAAGTCCACTCCACCTTTTGTGATCAAATTAATGTCCAAAATACTTCCCCTGTTCAATCCCGCGGCAGGAAATATCATGGCATTGAACTATGCTGTCGCAAACAACGATGCACTTCCCAAAGACATGCAAAAAACCGCGATGGAGTTTGACGTTCAACTGATCCATCCTGAGGAATTTTTGAAGCAAAAATTCGCTCTATCATCCTAAATCATGGATTTTACCCACATTATTTTTTAAAATTTTTCTATCCATTTTGTCACTAGGGCTAAAAAATAAATCGGGTGAACGAGATTCAGCAAGTCGAACAAGCCATTAAATCACTTGAAGCCCA
>CAYTXN010000359.1:0-3495 GCA_964441195.1 uncultured Limnohabitans sp. | reverse complement strand
CCGGATCATAATTATCCGGTTCAAATCCTGGCTGAAAGGGGTTTCCATCTGCATCAGTGAAGAAAAAGTCATCAACTGTAATATTTTGACTATTACACCCTTGGGCATTTGCCTCATTGAAAAAAGAAAAAGAAACCATTGCTAAAACAAAAAGAAAAGCAGCCCTTTTTGCAATAATCCAAGACTGACTTAAAAACCCCCATACAAATGGTTGGGGATTTGGCTTACAATTGGATAAGTTGTCCATATTATTAAAATTTAAAATTTCGAGTCCGTAAACGTTTCGCGATAACTTGTACTTTTTAATTTTCTAAAAATCTTTTCAGGCAATTTTTATTTCCCCTGATTAGATCCCTACCAAATTTTATTGATCTATGAATCCTTTGATTATTAATGATTGACCACATTTCTGGGCAGTCAATTATTTCTTAAACAGAATTCTGTCATAAAAATACACTTTAATGATTTTCATTTCCAAATTTTTTCAAAAAAATTTTATTTGAAATGCATTTTTTTTTATTTGAAATAATTATTTGTTGTTAAAATCGGGGGTTTCACGACCAAATTCAACGTTTTTTTTGTAAAAAAGCTATAACCCTCTGTTTCTGATGTAATCACACCTTAGCAGTATGGCAGAAAGGATGGATAGAATAATCCAGTTTTATAAAAAAATTAAGCGTGAAGCATCGTATTCTCTTAATATTTCTATCGTTCTAAAGTCTGGATTTGGTTTTGCTACTTTAGGGAATCAAAAAGCCCGGAATTGAAGTTATTATCATAATTCATCTGATCTTCTCCACATGCTAAGTCAAATTTTAACTCAAATCGATCCAAAGAATATTCAAAAAGTGTTTACAAGCCAGCAGAAAACAGCGCTGAGATGGAGAACATCGACACTGGAGGAAAGATCTGCTCGATTAATCAGACTCCGAAACTGGATCAAGGAAAATCAGGACCAAATACGTGATGCACTTTGGGCCGATTTCAAAAAACCAGCTGCTGAGGTAGATCTAAGTGAGATCTTTCCTGTCACTTCAGAAATAAATCACACGCTGAAAAACCTAAAGAACTGGATGAAACCTCAGAGCATCAATACGCCCCTGTCCATGATCGGAACTAGTGGGAAAGTTTATTTTGAGCCTAAAGGAACTGCCTTAATCATTGCTCCCTGGAATTTTCCGTTCAATCTTACAGTTGGTCCACTCGTCTCTGCTCTCGCTGCTGGCTGTCCAGCTATTATCAAACCTTCAGAACTTTCCCCCGCGACTTCCACTTTGATCGAAAAAATGGTCGAAGCAGTATTTCAACCGGAGGAGGTATCCGTTTTTTTGGGTGAATTAGAAGTGTCACAGGAACTTCTCAAGCTCCCATTTGAACATATTTTCTTCACCGGAAGTCCAGCGATTGGTAAAATAGTCATGAAAGCCGCCGCCGAACATCTCACTTCAATTACGTTGGAACTCGGAGGAAAGTCTCCTGCCATCATTGACGAATCAACAGACTTGAATGACGCCGCAGGGAAATTGATCTGGGGAAAATTTGTAAATGCTGGACAAACCTGCATCGCACCAGATTACATTTTGGTGCACGAGTCCCAAAAGGATCAATTGATTATGGAATTGAAGGTGTTCCTTCAGAAGTTTTATGATCCAGAATATAAAGGCATTGAAAAATCACCGGATTATGCCAGAATTATCGGATCACGACATTTCAAAAGGCTAAGCCAGTACTTAAGTGATGCGATATTAAAAGGTGCCTCTCTGGAATTTGGTGGAAAAACTGAAGAGTCGACTTGCTACGTTGAGCCGAGCCTATTATCAAACATTGAAAAAGACATGGATGTGTTCAAAGAGGAAATCTTTGGTCCCATTTTACCGATTTTGACCTTTTCCAAGATCGATGAAGCCATTGCCTTAATTAATTCCAAACCAAAGCCTTTGGCTCTTTACTATTTTGGAAATGATACTAAAAATTCAAAAAAAGTAATCGAGGAAACAAGTTCAGGTAATGTCGTGATCAACGATTGTGTTCTTCATTTTCTTCACAACAATTTACCTTTTGGAGGAGTCAATAACAGTGGGATGGGTAAGGCACACGGTCATGCTGGTTTTTTAGCATTTAGTCATGAAAAAGGAGTACTTAAACAGCGCGTTGGTCTCAATAATGTCACATTGCTGAGACCTCCTTATGGATTCAAAACCAAAAAAATTATTCAATCCTTAATCAAATGGTTTTAAGCTATGGAAAAACAAACTTTTAGATTCTTGCAGATCCTAGGTTTCGCATTTATTATATTTTTTACAGCTTGCTCGACAGATCCTGATACAGATCCGGATTTCTTGGTGGCCAAAGATTTATTGGATGAATCCTATGGAACTGACCCAAAACAGAATATGGATGTCTATTTGCCGGCCGGCAGAACTCAGTCTGACACACCACTCCTTATATATATACACGGCGGGGGATGGATCGATGGAGATAAAAGTGAGTTTTTACAGGTAAAGACGATTCTTGAAAATGAATTCCCCGGCTACGCCTTTGTCTCTCTTAACTACAGGCTTTTTGATTTTGTAACCAGTAAGAATGGAATTCTAGATCAGGAGCAGGATATTATTACCGCATTTGACTACATCGAAAGCCAACTATCGGAATGGAATATTTCCGATGATTTTGTAATATCCGGCGCCAGTGCGGGAGGACATTTGGCGCTTTTGCATGCTTACAAAAACAATACATCTGATCTCAAGGCCGCGGTAGTTTTCTTTCCCCCGACTGAATTGGTGGAGCTTTTTCCATTCAATAATTTTACCACCCTGGGATTAACCGCCTTATTAGGAGGAACACCTACGAGTGCGAATCAGAACTATTTGGAATCAAGTCCAGTCACTCACATTGATCCAAATGATGTCCAAACCATCTTCTTTCACGGTGACTTGGATACAGTAGTTCCCATCAGCCAAAGTCAAATACTTGAGCAAAAGCTCCAAAGTGAAAACGTTAGACATCAATTCACTGTGGTACAGGGCCAAGGACATGGATTTACACCTCAGACCTATACTACGTTATTGAAGGAGGCGAAGCAGTTTATTGGTGAGTTTTAAATTAATAAACCCCGACGCTTGTCGGGGTTACCAATGCTTTTCAGACTTTTTGAAGTCCCGTAGAATGTGCCATTGATTTGATGGCGTTTACTACTTGTTCCGAAGGATGCAGACGAATCTGGTCCAATTGCTCTATTGTGCTCAGCATCTCCACGTATTCTTGCATCAGGGCTTGATCGCTATGCAAGGCTTGCATTAAGAGTTCTTGTTCTACCTCGGGCATTTCCTGGTAGATGTACCGTACCAGGTCATTTGGGGTAAATGATTTTATCATAGGCAAAGTTTAGTTGTTTCATTTTCTTCCTTAGATGAATCAGCGCATATCGCATTCTCCCCAAGGCAGTATTTATACTGACTCCAGTCTGATCGGCTATTTCCTGGAAACTCATGTCCA
>CAYTXN010000358.1:0-3499 GCA_964441195.1 uncultured Limnohabitans sp. | reverse complement strand
AAGAATTTTACTGTTCCGGTATTCATTTGGAAAATTTAATATGTTGATATGGCTATTTTGCCGATTCAAAACTAACTGTATTAAAAGTAAAAATTTGATTTTCAGAGATTTTTCTTTGAAAAACTTGAAAAAAAATTCAAAAAACCCTGTTTTAAGGCTCTTTCGCGATCTGAATCCTAATCTTTAATAATCAAAAAGAGTGGAAAATTTTCCGAAAGCTTCAACATTCTTTGGAATCATGGATAGATTTTAATCTAAAAATCATTTTTTTAAACGTTTAACCAAGATTATATTTTCAACTAGCTGATAATCTACTTTTTTCTCAGTAGCAAAGATTAATTCGATGAAAAATCCAGAGGAAGGTTTGATCTTGAATTCTTTGGTCTTCAAATATTTAAACTGAAAAAAAATCGCATTCTGGCAAAATAGTGGATGTCCAAATTTTTATCTCATCTAATTAAGAAGAGGATTTCCAAACATGACTTTAGTCATAAACTGCGTAATAAACCTCAAATTCAAGGCTTTCACTTTCATTTTCCCGTTTGTTATGGGTGAGGGAAGGTTAATTTTAAATCCTCTTTTTGAACTCGTAAACAAACCATTAACATGCAAACACTCGAGAATAAAGTCGCTATAATCACAGGAGCAGCATCTGGGATTGGTAAAGCAGCAGCTATGCTTTTTGCAAAAGAAGGAGCAAAAGTTGTCGTCTCTGATATTCAGGAAGAACTAGGAAAATCTGTAGTTAACGAAATTAAAGAGATTGGTGCCGATGCCTTTTTTTTCAATGCGGATACCTCCAAACCTGAGGAAAATGAAGCGCTGGTAAAAGCTGCAATTGATCATTTTGGCAAATTGGACATCGCAGTAAATAATGCCGGAATCGGCGGTCCAATGGGTATGACGGCAGATTATCCAATTGATGGCTGGCAAAAAGTCATTGAGGTCAACTTAAGTGGTGTATTCTACGGCATGCATTTTCAGATTCCTGCGATGGAGAAAAATGGCGGAGGGGTAATTGTGAATATTGCTTCCATATTAGGAATGGCAGGCACTCGTTTTTCTCCGGCATACGTAGCGGCCAAGCACGGAGTAGTGGGATTGACTAAAGCCACTGCGCTTGAATACGCTCCAAAAAACATTCGAGTCAACTCGATCGGTCCTGGATATATCTTGACTCCTTTGTTGACCAACGCCCTGGATGATGCTACTATGAAACAAATAGAAGCCCTCCATCCGATTGGACGCTTGGGTACTTCTGAAGAAGTTGCTGAGCTGATTTTGTGGCTTGCATCTCCTAAATCTTCTTTTGTTACTGGTTCTTATTATCCCGTGGATGGAGGCTATTTGGCTCAATAAGGACCCATACATATTAAAACCTTCGAGGTTTGAAAAAATCCTCAAAGGTTTTTGTAGCTGAGAAATTCTTCCAAAATTAATTTCTCAACCTGCAAAAGAACAAAGCGCGTTGATCAAAGAACCACCAACTCTTCCAACCCGCCAGGCTTAAAAACTTGGCGGGTTTCTGCTTTTTTGACAAACTTTTTATGTCCAGAATCTGACAGGAAGTTTTTAAAAGGAAATTCCTGCCACATGATTAAAGTCTTTTTCCTTAATTGCCTATATCTCTTAACTTGAAAACGAATTATCACCAATCCAATCCCTTGATTTATGCCTATTGTTAAATCCTATGCCGCTACCCAAGCAGATCTTCCACTTGGTCCTTTTGATTTGGAAAGAAGGGACTTAGGGTCTAAAGACATCCAAATTGAAATCCTTTTCTGCGGAGTTTGCCACTCGGATATCCATACTGCGCGAAATGAGTGGGGAGGAACAAGATACCCGATCGTACCCGGACATGAGATTGTAGGTAAAGTATCTGCCATAGGTTCTGAAGTGACTCAGCACCAAATCGGGGATACAGTCGGTGTTGGAGTTTTTGTGGATTCCTGTGGACACTGCACCAATTGTGCCGATCATCTGGAGCAATATTGTGAGAATGGCCACTCTCAAACCTACAATTCTCTCCTTCAGGATAAGAAAACCATTACCTATGGTGGGTATTCCACCCATATTGTGGTAACCGAAAAATTTGTGTTGAAGATTCCTGCAAACCTTCCATTGGCAGGTGTGGCTCCATTACTTTGTGCCGGTATCACTACCTATTCCCCGCTTCGGCATCTTAAAGTAAAAAAAGGTGATCAAGTAGCGGTGGTTGGATTGGGTGGTTTGGGACATATGGCTGTCAAGCTGGCCGCAGCCATGGGTGCTGAAGTAACGATGCTCAGCCGAAGTCCTGAAAAAGCCAAAGACGCACATCAACTCGGTGCGCATCATTTTCTGCTAACCACCGATAAAGATCAAATGAAAAAAGCAGCTTCAAAATTTCACTACATCATAAATACTGTTGCCGGGGTTCATGACTATAATGATTACTTGCCGCTTCTTAAAACCAATGGGACCATGGTTGTTCTTGGTGCACCTCCCGAACCAAGTACTGTCCAGGCCGGGCTACTTATTCGTGGACGTAAAAGTATCTTAGGTTCACTGGTGGGAGGAATTAAAGAAACTCAGGAAATGCTGGATTTCTGCTCAGAGCATGGAATTGTCTCGGATGTGGAAGTGATCCCGATTCAGCAAATCAATGAGGCCTATGAGCGTACGATTGCTGGGGATGTGCATTACCGATTTGTGATCGATATGGCTTCGCTGAAGGGTTAAACATCCTGTTTACCAATCTTGATCTTAGAGCGTAGAATTTCAAATTTTATGCTTTGGACCACCTGAGTTCAACCAAAAACCCACCCACTGTGAAGCAAACCTCTACCCATTCCTTAATTATTCTCATCACTTTAGTTTTTCTCGGTTGCAAGTCAAATGAAGCTGGTTTCACTAATAAAGATGTCAAACATAGCCAAAGACTGATTGGGCTTGAATTTGAGAATGAAAGGATCGATATGATGCATGATTATTTGGCTGAAAATAAAGCCGGATTTGACAGCCTTCGCAACTATCCGCTTTCTTATGAAACCTTTCCTGCCATTCTTTTCGATCCACATCCCTTCGGTTTCCAATTTGCCGAGAAACAAGCAAATCCCGAATTCCTAATTCCGGATGATGTTAGTCTTCCAGGAGACTTCCAGGAGCTTGCTTTTTACTCCATTCCTCAATTGGCTTCATTAATCAAACACAAAAAGCTCAGTTCTGAAGCGCTCACTCAACTTTATATTGATCGAATCAAACGCTACGATGGACAGCTCCAAAGTGTCATCACACTGACGGAGGAATTAGCAATGAAGCAAGCGAGGCAGGCTGATGAGGACATTGCTTCAGGTAACTACAAGGGCATTTTGCATGGGATACCTTACGGTGTAAAGGACTTAATGGCGGTAGACGGATATCCGACTACTTGGGGTGCTGCCCCTTATCAAAATCAAGTATTGGAAGGTACCGCTGCTGTGGTGAAAAAATTGGAAGATCAAGGCGCTGTTTTGATTGC
>CAYTXN010000357.1:1742-3501 GCA_964441195.1 uncultured Limnohabitans sp. | reverse complement strand
CTAAGACTTTTTTTAGTTCAAGAATATCCATAAGAGAACTCAATTAACACATTTGACAAATTCACATCAAAAAAGCCTGATAATTCTCCCTGTGCACAACCTGAAATTCTGTATCTGGATATGCATCTTCAAATCCCAATGGAAGCTTTGCCCTGCGTTCAGGGTTCCATTTGGCCTCAAAAGCATAAAGTTTTCCTCCCCTCTCTTCCAGCCAATCCAACTCTTTGCCTGTTGTAGTCCGCCAGAAATAGACATTAGTAGCGATCCGATGATAGGATAGGTATTTCATCCGCTCGCTGATGATAAAGTTTTCCCAAAGTGGTCCTACATCCGTGCGGAGATCCAAGGAATTAAAATTGTTGATGATGGCATTTCGGACCCCATTGTCCCAAAAATAGATTTTTCGGCTTTTCTTGATTTCCCGCCGCATATTCCGACTAAATGAATTCAATCGAAATATCACAAATGCTTTCTCCAGCAAATCAAGGTACTTTTCAGCGGTCTCTTTATCGATTCCAATAGTATTTCCAAGGTCATTGAAAGTCACTTCCGAACCCACTTGGAGGGCCAGTGCAAGCAGTAATTTCTGTAGAACGGCTGGTTTCCGCACCTCATCTAAACTCAGCAGATCTTTGTACAAATAACTACTCGTTATTTCCCGCAAAGCTTCCTGTGCATCTGCAGGCTGATTGATCACTTCAGGATAGAATCCATATATCAGCCGATCTTCCAAAAGCCGTTTTTCTTCACGCTCTGATGAATTCAAACACAATTCTTCGGTCGAAAAAGGATACAATTGAAACTCCCGTTTCCTTCCGGTAAGCGGTTCATTAATCGTATTTGCCAAATCCAAAGCAGAGGAACCTGAAGCAACTACCTGCACTTCGGGGAAATTATCCGTAAGCAGTTTTAATGTCAGACCAATATTCTGAACTCGTTGGGCTTCGTCGATAAAGATCAGTTTACGACTTCCTATCAGCGTCTTCAAAGAAGTGAGTGTTGCCTCTTGCAAACTCAAACGATCATCGGGATTGTCACAGTTAAGCCATAGTTCATCGGTGTTAAGCTCTTTCACAAGCTGACGCATTAAGGTAGTCTTTCCAACCTGACGTGGTCCCACTACCAGCAAAAGCTTTCCTTGATGGATTCTTTTTAGTAACTCTGCCTCAATTATACGATTGATCATATTTTAAAAATATGTAAATTCTCGATCATAACCGAAAATAAACATGTAAATTCTCGATTACGATCGAAGAATTACAGATTTCTAACCCAAATGAACCGATATCTCTTCACTTCTCCCCGACTTGGATTTCGCACTTGGCAAAGATTTGACTTGGATGATTTTGCATCCATCAACTCAGACCCGGAAGTGATGCGCTTCTTCCAAAAGCCCCTTTCACGCGAGGAAACACAAGCCATGATGGATCGCATGCAGCGGATGTATGAAGAAAAGGGCTATTGTTACTTTGCTGTGGATCTATTGGAAAGCAAAGAATTGATCGGAACGATTGGACTGGGTTGGAAGACTTTTGAGTCGGATTTTACTCCATGTGTGGATATCGGCTGGCGGATAGGCAAAAAGTTTTGGAATCAAGGCTTAGCTACAGAAGGCGCTTCGGCTTGCCTGAGTTTTGCGCAGCAAAACCAAATAAAAGAAGTGGTATCTATGGCTTCGGTCGGAAATGCGGCTTCAATTCAAGTGATGAAAAAGATCGGGATGAGCTCCTGTAAGGAATTTGATCACCCAGAACTCAAA
>CAYTXN010000357.1:0-1642 GCA_964441195.1 uncultured Limnohabitans sp. | reverse complement strand
AAAAAAAGATGCCATCCCCTTGCGAGGACGGCATCAACTCCACCAACTTTAACCCAGCATTAAGTTTATGAAGCTAAAAAGAGGGATGCAATACCTAGGACCTGATCCATGTTCAATGGCTCATCCCAAGCCTCAGAGACTCCCGCTGCATTGATTCCAGTCAAAGTGGATACATTTACTCCACCTTGGGTTAGGTTTTCTTCGCCAGCATAGATTGCCATAGTAGGTGCGGGCAATGTTCCGATTGATCCATTTGTGATCCAACCTTTCACGTCGTCCAGCCCTTTCTTAGTGCGAAGCCTTCTGACCTGCGAGGCATGTCTTGCTTCTACCGAATGAATGGACAAAGCCGCCGTCAACACCACATCACTCTCCTTCACATTTGCGGCTTGTCCTTTATATGCTCTTACTCCGGTATCCTCAAACGCCTGTGCAAGTGCCAGAAAAGTAGGATAATCTGAGAATGGCATAAAGTTACCACCCGCTGTGAAATCAAATCCAGGTTCAGCGACCGGAGTGCCTCCAAGTACGTTCCCGATTACTTCCTGAAGAAATTTCACGTGTGCCAATTCATGATCCCGTATTTTCTGGAAGATCACTCGGTCTGCAGCAGTGATTACACCCGAATCCAAGCCCAATTGGTAGTATCTATATTCCAAATGCTCCAATGTCAGCGCATAATTCAATACCCCAATTAAACTGGCTGTATCAGCTTTAGCTACATGAGGAAGTGAACTAAAGATGGAAAGGGGAACAGCTGCTAGGGCAACCTTTTTACCAAAATCTCCAAACTGTCTAAAAGCATCTCTTCGTGAGTAAAAACGGTCTTTGTCCTCGGCACTTTTAGTGTCCGGGCACATGGTATCTAATAATTTTATCAAGTTCATGTCTAATGTGATTTAAGTGTGAGATTAACTAGGGAGATTGCTGAAGTCTATCTCAGTCTTGACGAAAGCACTGGCTGCGGTAAGCACCTGAGTAAAATTGAGCGTACGCTCCAAACCATTTGCATCGATGATATCATCTCCTGCAAAATCCGCTGATCCCGGATTGATCAGATCTCGAATTGCCGCTGCGTGCCGAGCTTCTACAGACACAATTTTTCCAGCGATCAATAGAAAATCAGAACTTTCCAAAAACTGACCGGCACCATTGTATGCCGCTACTCCCAGGTCTTCAAAAGTCTTAGCAGCCCCCAAAACAGATGTTCTGCTGCTGAAATCAATACTTCCAAAATCAAACTCCAGTTCTCCGATTGCACTTGTTCCCAATGCTGCCTTGAAAAACTCCCGGTGTGCTCGCTCATGAATTTCAAGATCGCCCATGATGGTTTTCTCTTCTGCGGAAGCGTTTGCGAAATAACCACCCATCAATACTTCTGCATAAAAAGCCGCTTCAAGCTGCTCCAAAGCGTAGGCATAATTCAATATACCTGTGTCACCCGATCCAAGATTAACCATGCCAGGCATGGTTGGCATCATGTTGTCGTCGTCATTGCATCCCATCAGGAGCAATCCTGCCCCTGCCACTGTCATCGTTCCCATTCTGAGAAACTGACGTCTGTTTGCATTTTTTATCAAACCCTGTGGCTTGATCAGTTCATTTTTCATTTTGGTGTGTTTTAGGTTAAATACTCGGTTTC
>CAYTXN010000356.1:0-3507 GCA_964441195.1 uncultured Limnohabitans sp. | reverse complement strand
GCTTACCGAGGTAAGTCAGGGCATGAAGGGCATACTTGGTCTTTTTGGAAAGCATGATCAAAAATACAGGATTTCTCCAAATAGCCTAGTACGGGGGTGGGGAACTGAAAATCGGAAATAGTTTTGCGTAATTTTTAGAAATAAGAAAGAATCAAATTCCAATTCTGAAAAAGAAGAAACAAGCTCAGAAAAAATCAGGGAATCATTTCTTCTAATGTTATTAAATCTCCTTTAATAAATTGCTCATCGGTTTGATTCTTACTGTTATAGCTTATCCATAACCCCTCAGAGGTAACGAAAGAGAACCCTACATTATAAATATTCTCTTTTGGTAAGAAAAAATCAGATATGTGTCTTAAATCTTGATCAAGAACTGATACCAAGATCCTGTTGTAATTAACATAATGAAAGTCGTCTTCATTTGAATTTGGTCTTGGTGGACTACTTAATCTATAATATAAATTTCGATAAGGGTCAAAATAAATCTTATAGTAGAAGGGATTGTCCGCCATGAAAGCCTGCTTCTCCTCTGTGCTCATTTCACCAAGTGGAATATGATCTGCCACAGTCTTTGTCCATGGAGGATTAGCTTCAACTGAAGTCACTTTATTCTCACCATAGCTATATCGATAAACCATTGGACTACCAGAAAAAGTATAGGCAAAACCTTTCTTATCCATTGTAGCGGAAGTGAGAAAAAGCTTGCTCAAGTCCAATCTCCGTCCTTGATAAATCTCGGGATAGTAAATAGGCAATGATCTGGATTCACCAGATTCTAAGGAATAAGATGCCAAAACTCTCCTCTTTTCTGGCTGGTCAAAGCTCATATAATACAGCAACAATTCATCTTGGGCAGGATTAAATATGAGCTGGGAAGTATATCTAAATGAAGGCTGGTTATCGTACAATTTTGCTCTTTCGCTTGTCTCAAAACTACTTTCGAGGTCCTTATATCTTTTCTTTAATTCCCCTTTGCCATTTACTAAAACAATAGCCGAATTTTCTTCAGCTAAGAAAATGGAGTCTTTGTTGTGAAAATAGAAGCTACTGATATCATTCACAGCATTTAACCCATTGAATTCAAATTTGAACGAATGGATGACTGAATCTACCCGAAGATCCACTACTGCCAATGAGTGACTAAATACATTGAAAAGAAAAAGAGAATCGTTTCGTACCTGATTAAAAAAATAAAATTGGTCAAGAGAATTGCCCGTTTCAATGTACTTTGGCTGAATCGAGGCCTTATAAATGTCATTCCTTTTAGCTGAATCATCACAAGACCCAAAACAAAAACTAGCAATTAGCAAGAGAACTAATTTAATTTTATTCAAGAAGTTAATTTGTTTCATTCGGATCAAAATATTCCAGCCCAGAGCTAATCTCTGAGCCGGATTTTAAAACTAACCTTTTTCAACAAGCCCCAAGTGGCTTTGTCTTTGATTTACCGCATGATGAATCACTCGAAACAGAGCTGCAATACTTTCCTTGAACATATTCACAGTCAAAATAAAACCATTCTGTCTTTTCACCTCCACCACCTTCATCAGCCAGAATCTGTGCATGGGTTACGCTGAATATTGTTGATAGTTCGGCCCCTCTATCTGAAACGAGATTAATAGAAAATTCGAGAGCAAATAGAATGAGTAATAGGCCTCCTACGGCTACTAATTTTGATTTCATAACTTAAAGTTTAAAGGTTATAAATTAATTAAAAAGTTTCTAGCGCTAAAAACTTGAACTAAACATACCCCCCCTATCAAAAAGCCAAGTTTTCAACGAAAAAATATTTATCAAAAATCGTAACTAGTTGATTTTCAATCAAATTATTTTTAATTTCTTAGTAAAGCATAATTTACAACTATCTGATATACAATTTGTTAACGAATAAACAAAATACAGTTATCATATAACTGTATTTATAGACGAATAACAAAAAATCCCCGACAGATGCCGGGGATTGTAAAGTAACCTTTGGGGTTTTGAAAACCCCAAAGGTTTATTTTATGCAAAATCATAAAGACCTTCGAGGTCTTTGAGACCTCAAAGGTCTATATCATCTCCACACTTCGTTTCACGAAGGCAGTCAGATCTTTGCCAGTCAAGAGGCCTTGAGAAAGCAATGCCAAATCAAAAGCCTGCTTGGCCAGTCGCTCTTTTTCTTCTTCAGACTCAGCTTTCAGTACTTTGTCTACCATCGGGTGGTTGCCGTTGATGGCAACTTTGTAGCTGTCCGGCAAGGCGCCGTAGAAGCTCATCGGTCCGCCTCCAGTCTGTGCCATGTCCTTCATCCGACGCATCCATTCCTCCATCGTGATAGTCACAGGCATTTCTTCAGGACTCAGGCCTTCTACCTCCACAGTGTAATTCTTATTATTGATTGCCTTTTCGAAGAGTTCCTTCACTGCTTTGCTTTGATCTTCGGTCAGAAGATTAGCATAGGCAGAATCAGTTTGGATCAGTTTCTCGACTACATCAGCATCCACACGCTTCAGCTGTGTCTTCTCCAACTTGGTCTCCAAGTGTTGGATAAAGTGACTGTCAATGGGTGAATCCAATACCAATACATCAAAGTCTTTCTTCTCAGCAGACTGGATAAAGCCATCCTGCTTATTCAAGTCAGTAGCATACAAGAAAATTGTCTGTTCGTTTTTGTCGGTCTGGATTGCTTTTACCTTCTCACGGTATTCATCCAGCGTATAGTATTCGTTTTTGGTGTTTTTTAGAAGGGTAAATTCCTTGCCTTTTTCGTAGAATTTATCCTCGGAAATCATTCCGTACTTCACGAAAAGACCAATGTCGCCCCACTTTTCTTCATAAGCTTTTCTGTCCTTTTTGTAAAGTTCAGAGAGCTTGTCAGCCACTTTTTTAGTGATGTAGTTGTTGATCTTCTTCACGTTGCCATCAGCCTGCAGGAAGCTTCGGGATACGTTAAGCGGAATGTCCGGAGAGTCAATCACACCATGAAGCAGCATCAGGAATTCAGGAACGATATCCTTCACTTCGTCGGTGATGAATACCTGACGGCTGAAAAGTTTGATTTTGTTACGTTGAAGTTCGAATTCGTTTTTGACTTTAGGGAAATATAGCACCCCGGTCAAGTTGAACGGATAATCTACATTCAGGTGAATCCAAAAAAGAGGATCCTCACCCATTGGATACAGACTCTTGTAGAAAGCTAAATAATCCTCGTCTTTCAGATCGCTAGGAGACTTGGTCCAAATCGGGGAAGTGGTATTGATGATGTTGTCTACTTCGATGGACTTCCACTTTTTCTCACCTTTGTCATCCACTCCGTCTTCAACAGACTCCGATTTGGTTCCAAACTTAATTGGAACAGGCAGGAATTTGCAGTATTTGTCCAGGATTCCCTGAAGCTTCCATTTGTCCAGGAATTCTTCGGAATCCTCGTTAATGTGAAGAATGATATCGGTACCGCGAGTTTTCTTTTTACCTTTTTTGATTTCAAATTCGCGTATAAAATCTGAAAATGTAATGTGAGTTTTG
>CAYTXN010000355.1:0-3517 GCA_964441195.1 uncultured Limnohabitans sp. | reverse complement strand
CAATTTTATTGTCATAGTGGAACCGTTCCAAAGTAGAATCATTCATAGGACTTGGATTTTTTTGGTTGATCTTTTTTTGATTTTTTAGGCTGATTTTCAAATAGAATTCGGACTGAAGGGGTGTAGCTATCATCAAACTGTCCGTCTTTCATTGCTCTGAAAAAGAGAAATAAAAACGTGACTGCGAGAATGAGACTTATCGCTATAAGAATGAAAATGACTTCCATATTAGGTTTTGTTAAGATGAATGAGGCCCTTTCGAATCCCCATATAATTGGTAGCAAGAGTTGTGAATACCACTACAGAAATACTGCTTAGGGGCATTAGAATCGCACAAAGAACCGGACTAAGTAATCCTTGAACAGCCAGACTGATTCCCACGATATTATAAAGAAAGCTGAGTCCAAAACTGGCTTTGATGATTTTTCGACTTTGCCTTGCAAACGAAAGGAAGCTTGGGATTTTATCAAATGATTCCGCATCGAGGATGGCATCGCTTGCAGGGGAAAAGTGGCTTACACGATCAGTAATAGCAATTCCAACTTGACTTTCCTGAAGTGCTCCGGCATCATTGAGACCATCTCCTACCATCAGGGTATTTTTTTCAAGTGCATTCAGCGTCTTGAGATAGGAAAGTTTGTCTTTTGGACTTTGCTCAAAATTGAATTGAAGGGATGGGGAAAGTTTTTGGGTTAAAGATTCCCTTTCATGTGCATGGTCTCCGGAAAGTACATGGAGATCAAACTCCCCTGAAAGATCATTTACTACTTGAATAGCTCCATTTCTTAAACCAGACTGGATATGGAAATACCCAAGATTCACTCCCTCAACATTGAGAAAAACAAGGTTTCCCCCTACTAAAATTGGCTGGTTATTTATTCCAGTGAAATTTTGAGATCCCAGTTTGAATTCTTGATTCTTGTAATTAGCTAAAATTCCCGCACCCTTTATTTCTTGAACCTTTGTTAGGGTTACCTGATCAATTTTTCCCAGAAAAAGATTGATTCTATTACTTAATGGATGAGTAGACCTGGCAACCATCGCTTTGAGGATAGAATTGGTTTCAGATGAAAGTGGCTCACCGAAATATTCTATTGTGGCATTTGCAGGATCAGTCAATGTTCCTGTTTTGTCAAATACAACCGTATCGATCAAAGCCAACCTTTCAACAACAGCAGCATTTTTAAGGTAGAATTTCCCTTTTCCAAAGATTCTTAAGGTGTTTCCCAAAGTGAAAGGTGTGGACATCGAAAGTGCGCAGGGACAAGCCACAATCAAAACCGTTGTGAAGGCCTTTACCGCGATCGAGAGATCCTTGCCTACCCAAAAAATGAATGCTGCAACAGCAATCGTTAAAACTGTCCAGGTAAATATTCCACTGATTCGGTTTGCAAGAGGCTCAAGAAGACGCTTATTGGATTTCTCAAAGGAATCATTGTTCCATAAATCAGTCAGGTAGCTCTGAGAAGGTGATTTTTGGATAGTAAGCAAAATTGCTTCTCCTTTTTGTCTGCCCCCGGCATAGATTAATTCGCCTTTTCGCTTGGGAACTGGCACTTCTTCTCCTGTTACAAAACTGTAATCAATATTTGCTTGGTCGCTCAAGAGCAAAGAGTCTGCAGGAATCAATTCTTCATCGCGAACTAACACCACATCTCCAACCTGCAACTTGAATAAGGGAATTACCTCCTCCTGATCCTGAACCAACCGGGTGACAGCAATTGGAAAGTAGGATTTATAATCACGATCAAATTCAAGCGTCGCGAAAGTTTTCTGTTGATAGATTTTTCCTAGTAATAGGAAGAAAAGAAGTCCACCCAAACTGTCCATGTATCCTGCATTCCCTTGCGCGAAAATTTCCCAAAGGGAATACAAGAAAAAAGCAATGATCCCAATTACAATTGGTACATCCATGTTGATCTTGCGCTGACGGACAGCATTCCAGGCAGACAGGTAATAATCACTGGCTGAATAAAAAACTATAGGTAGGGAAAGAACGACATTGAGGTAATCAAAAACCTGCTTAAAACCATCTCCAAGAAGTTCTGCCTCGGAAAAATACTCAGGCATGCTAAAGAGCATCATATTCCCAAAGCAAAATCCTGCTACACCAAGCTTGGTTAGCGTTTTTCTATCAATTGAGTTTTTTGATTTGTGATCAAGATCCGAAAGGTTGATTTTGGGTTCGTAGCCAAGTGTAGAAAGCAAGTTGACAACTTCCCTCAGACTGATTTGGTCATGCAGAAACTTGACTTGAACCTTCTTTTTCACAAAGTCTACTCTACTACTAAAAATGGATTTATTGATTTGAAATAAATTTTCTAGAAGCCAAATACAGGAAGCGCAGTGAATTAAAGGAATATAGAAGGTGACATGGCTTTCCTTTTCATCCATGAAATCCAATAATTTTTGCTTAACATCCGCATCATCTAAATAATCAAAGCGATTCTTTAAGCTGGAAGTACCTTTTTGACTCTTTCCCGGGTTGGATTCAAGTTGATAATATTCGCAAAGATCGTTTTGAGAAAGAACCTCATAGACTAGTTTACAGCCTTGGCAGCAAAACTCCCTATCATCAAAAGCAATAACTTCTTGATCACAGTACTCACCGCAGTGGTAGCATTTTGATTGAGTATCGGGAGCAATAAAGGGTTTCATTGAGGACATTTTTATAAAATTACCCATGTAAGGGGTAAAAAAACATGATGTAAATCAGTTAATTCTATGACTTAAACTGACAGGTAAAAAGAAAGTCGTTTACTCCATATTTTGTCTTTATAGAAATGAAAGAGCACTTTAGCCAGATCAGCTTGATAATCTTTTCTTGTTACGAGAAGGGTGCAATTGTTCTTTACACCATAAGACCAAAAGTCTCCTATTCTCGAAAAATTGAATTTAATGAAGCTAGTTTCCTTCGTGGAAGAAGAAATTAATTGAATGATTTCCCGTTCTTCACGGATTTTTGATTTGGGCGTGAAGTTGGGGGAGATAATCGTTGCTTTGCTATTTCGGATCAAATCTCCAAATTGACAGATAAAATTTCTAATTAATTCGACCGAGTTGGATGACCCGTCAAAGTGAAACAAAAGGTGGTCAGTTGAGAAATCGGGGACATAAAGTAGGATGGGAGTACTACAAACCTCCTTTTCCAATGGTCTTGGGTAATCGTGATTATGAAGCCAATCTAGGGTTTTGTAGAGATCCATTGTAAACAATGTAGGTTCATCAGATTGGACGCAGATTCCATTGTCTGGAGCTGAAGGATCAAAAGATTCAGAAACCTTCGTGCAGAAAAATTCCTTCACCATATCCTCACCGAGTCCAAATCTGGGAGCTTGTACTGACTTTAGCTTCATAGTCTTAAGTTATACTCAAAGCTAATTTTAGATTACCCAATGAGGGCTGACTAAAGTGGTCAGGAATTATGATAAAAATCAGGTAATACCTCTAACTTTTTCAAAAGAGTCTAAACGCAAAAAGACCCTTTGGAGTGAACCAAAGGGTCTGAATAATGTGG
>CAYTXN010000354.1:0-3541 GCA_964441195.1 uncultured Limnohabitans sp. | reverse complement strand
TGTATTTAATCCTCCACAAACTACCCCTGCTAAATATACACCCGGAACGTTTGATTCCTGATTGGTTTGATCGTAGCAAGGTTGGCGCTTTTCGTCCAAACTCATTTCTACTCCAAGTTGGTCCAAAAGTGAAAAATTCGGTTTGTATCCTGTCATCGCCAAAACCCAGTCATTAGCTATCGTAACATCCCCATTTGGTGTTGCTATGACCACTTCATGATCTCGGATTTCTTTTACTTTGGATTGAGTGAAGGAAGTGATTGAACCTTCTTTAATTCGATTCATGATATCGGGGCGTACCCAATATTTGACATTTTCATCGACTTCATCACCGAGCAAAACCATGCTGACTTCTGCCCCTTTTCTCCAAGTCTCCAATGCGGCATCCACAGCAGAATTTGCACCACCCACAACCAAAACTTTTTGATTGATAAATGGCCAAGGTTCCTTGTAGTAATGGAGCACTTTCGGGAGATTTTCCCCCGGAACATTCATCAGGTTAGGCAAATCATAAAAGCCTGTCGCAAGGACAATTTTCTTCGTTTCGTAATTTCCTTTTGACGTTTTAATCGAGAATGAATGCTCGTTTTTTGTCAAAGTTATGACGCTTTCATAGAGATTTACCTTTAATTTAAAGTGGAAAAAAATCCTTCGATAATATTCCAAAGCTTCTGTTCGTGTTGGTTTGGCAGCTACAGACATAAAAGGAATGTTCGCCATCTCCAATCGATCTGAAGTGGAGAAAAAAGTCATATTGATAGGATAATTATAAATCGAATTGGTCAAAGCGCCCTTTTCCAAAATTAAATAATCCAAACCAGCCTTCTGTGCTTCAATCCCACAAGCGAGCCCAATTGGTCCGCCTCCAATAATAATTAGGTCATGTAATTTTTCCATTTGTCGCGTCTCTTTAAAAATTGATTTTTTGATCTGAAAATAGTGAAGGATTCCAAACAAAAGTCCGTTCGGTGATTGTCGTCTTCCCTTGGCGATTCCTTAATACGGCTGATGCTGAAACCGTACCATAATTTGGATGCAGTCGTATTAATTGTGCGGAAAGCCCGATTTCCATAGATTTTGGTGCTCCGGTTTTAGGCAAGTTTTCTATGGAATGAGTTTCTGTTGACTTAAGGATACCCAATAGCTTTTCGGTAGCTATATCTTCAGAAATTACTTTGTCCAACTGTGCTTTTGCCAATTCTACTTTCGGCCAAGGATCATTGATCAGTCCATTACTTAAGCCGTGAATTCCCGGCTGAACTTCTACGATTTCTTCCATGTAATTACTGAGGTAGAAAAGCTTTTCTCCATCAGAAACCAACAGATTAAAGCCTTCATACCGATCCTTATTATTAAAAACACCTTCCAGATACTTTTCAGGCTTAACTTCATTTTCAAGAAAGTCCTGAACCAGTTTTCCTCTGCTGATTTCTCCTCGCTGGGGTCTATTGAAATCCCGGTAATTGGTTAGCAAAGCCCATTTTCCATCAGGATGAAATCCCATCCAAGTCCCGCCTCCCCGGAGATCTTTGCCTGCAATTATTCCAGAATCCCATTGATGCAAGGATTCCGTCGGCCGGTCAAAAAACTCATCTCGATTGGCACTGATGATGAGTGGATATTCAGAATGATACTTCCATGAAAAAGCGACTAAACACATGATTTAAAGGTATAAAAAAGGGGCTGTTTTTTGGACAGCCCCTTGGGTGAATTAACTAACTTTCGCCTCTTCGAGACTAGGATAATCTGTATAGCCTTTTTCCCCTGGGGTATAAAAAGTACTGTCATCCCAATCAGCTAATGGTGCATTTTGGGCAAATCTTTCCGGTAAATCAGGATTGGAAATGAACGGTTTTCCAAATGCGACTGCATCAGCAAATCCTTCCTCAATTATCTCATTTCCTTTATCCTGATCAAATCCACTGTTGATTACCAAAGTGCCTTTGTAGATCGGTCTGTATCGCTTTGCAATATGTTGCTCCGCAAAAGGTATTTTGCTCACATCTGTGAACGGCTCAGAAAGATGGAGGTAGGCAAGATCATATTCGTTCAATTTATTGATGATATAGTCAAAAGTCGGAATGGTTTCCTCGTCCATTGTCATTCCGAAAACACCATTTAATGAAGGGTTCAGTCTTAATCCGATTCTGTTTTCCGGCATGACTTCTTTGATCGCATCGATTACATCAAACAGGATTCTTGATTTGTTTTCAATGCTTCCGCCATATTCGTCAGTTCTAAAATTAGAAGTGCCATTGAAAAATTGGTGAAATAAATAGCCATTGGATGAGTGAATTTCCACTCCATCGAACCCAGCTTCCATTGCGTTTTTTGCTCCGTTTTTGAAATCAAGAATCGTCGCCTTGATTTCTTCCAAAGTCATTTCCTGAGCAGTCACCGTTTCTTTGAAACCTTCAGGCGTATAAGATTTTGAATTAGGATTGGTGGCTGAAGCCGAAAGTGGAAGTTCTCCATTGTGGAAATCCGGATGCGACATCCGACCCACATGCCAAAGCTGGATAAAAATATGCCCGCCATCTTCATGAACTGCTTTTGTAACGCCTTTCCAAGCTTCAGTTTGGGCCTCAGAATATATGCCTGGAGTATTAATATATCCAACTGCCCGAGGTGAGACCTGAGATCCTTCTGTGATGATCAAACCAGCAGAAGCCCGCTGTCTGTAATATTCCTCGTGAAGCTCAAAAACTTTGTTTTCCGGATTAGCGGCGCGGCTTCTTGTCATCGGAGCCATCCATACTCGATTCTTAATTGTCAAATCACCTACTTCGATAGGCTTTAAAAGTGCTTGTGTATTGATCATAAATAATGTTGGTTTTAGATAATTGTAATTCGTGTATATACAACTAATTCAGTTTTGTGATAGTTCAGAATGTGAAAAAAATCTATATTTCAATCTGATTTAGTTGATAACAATGGACCCAACCCTTATATTAATTACTGGTGGAGCGAGCGGTATTGGATTGAATTTGGCGACCACCCTTTTCGAAAAAAACCTTCCATTGATCTTGGTAGATCTCAATCCTTCCAAAATTATGGAGAGGTTCCAAGGCAATCCATCTGTTAAGATTCTTTCAGGAGATGTTTCAAAAGCAGAAACCTGGTTCCAGGCCATCGAGATTGCCAAATCCCTCGGATTGCCTATTTCCCACTTAATTAATTGTGCGGGAGTAATCCGACCTGGATTCATATCTGATTTCGATTTAGGAGAAATTGATTTTCATTTGGATGTAAATGCCAAGGGTACAATTCTAGGGACCACGATCATCGGAAAAGAGATGAAGTTTCAGGAGTTTGGGCACATTATAAATATAGCTTCACTGGCAGGAATTGCTCCTGTGTCAGGCTTGAGTTTATACACGGCTTCTAAATTTGCAGTGCGAGGATTTTCACTAGCAGCAGCGGCAGAGTTTCGTGATTATGGAGTTGATATTTCAGTTGTTTGTCCTGACTTGGTCGATACCCCAATGCTGACCACCCAATTGGAGTTTCCAGAAGAGTCGAAACTCAGTTTTAGTGGACC
>CAYTXN010000353.1:0-3542 GCA_964441195.1 uncultured Limnohabitans sp. | reverse complement strand
CTCGAAGAAGCAGGAGATGGTGCAGAGCGGAAATCAGTCATCAAGGGAATCAGAGAAAAATGGGCTTGGGCCGAACGAAAATGGTCTCAAGTCACCGAAGACACCGGAATCGGAAATCCAAAAAAAGCCTCCCCTGAAAAAGGGAGGCGTTACTTTGAGGATATCACAGACAAAATCGCAGAATTGATAGCGGATATCTGCGAGGCAAAATCCGGTGAACTTTACAAATGATCAATTCATGGTGAAGATCCCCACTGGGGTCATTTCACCTTTATAATCGATCATCACGGCAGATTTGGTGTTTTTAGGAAGAATGATTTCTCTTGAAGATTGCGATCCAAAACCTGAACCGTGATTCAACTCAAACCGCTGGCGCTTTCCATTTTCTAATTCCAAGATTAAAGCCATGGCATTTTGACCAAAAGAAAGAGTTTTAACCTCTCCAATATTTGATTTGAATGCCAATAATTTCCCTCGGTTTTGTGAAGCAAAGTAAATTGGTGCTCCCGAAGCTGGACTAAGCTTGACCAGTGCTTTGGCATCTCCAGGCACCATAAAACCACTTTGAATGGGAGAAATAGCCTCAAAACTACCATTTCCGTCGCCCAGAAGAACCAATCCAACGGATGCGTCGAGTCTCCCGATAAAGATTTCATTTCCATAATCATTCCCAATCATTAGGATGTCGGTGAACCCGTCTCCATTAATATCATCCGTCACAATTCCATTTGTTGGTGCGATTTGGGCCATTGTTGGCAATTCGTGCACTTGGAATTTGCCATTTCCTAGGTTTTCAACCCAGACTGTTCTGTCGTAGTTACCTGTCAAAATCAAAACGTCTTGCTTTTCCTCCTTTGTGAAAAATGACTCCTCAGTACTCAGAGCAAAATATTTGTATCGATCAAATTTCCTCCTGAACATCGGACTTTGACCTATCAGATCATCCCAAAAATGGCTTGGAAAGGAGTTGTAAGTTCCGCCTTGCGTTCCTTTGTAATAGGCAAAGGTGACAGGGTCAACACTTCCATTGTTATCAAAATCCTTCGCATAAATTTTCACAGGTCGTTCAAAACTTGGATGGTGCGCATTGTTTGCCCCTAGATTACCAATCACAAAATCAGTATCTCCATCCTGATCAAAATCGGCCGTAGAAATGGAATTCCACCAACCTAAATAATTTTCGAGACCAGTATCCTTTAGCTTTGAAAACTTGGCGTCCTGATTAATAAAGATGGTAATCGGCATCAACTCTCCAACTACGATAAGATCCACTTTTCCATCACCATTTACGTCTGTCCAAACTGCATCCGTGACCATTCCTACATTGCGAAGTTCTGGCGCAATTTGATCCGTCACGTCTGTAAGTTGACCATTGACATTTCTTAGGAGGAAACTTTTCTCTGGCAAAGGAAATTTTCCGATAGGAGATCTACCCCCCACAAACAAATCCATGTATCCATCTCCATCGTAATCCGCTGCACGCACGGTGCTTCCATTTGCTTTAATAGATGAAAAGTTCTGGTCTAAGGTGAAGTTACCCTTTCCATCGTTTAGAAAAACACGATCTAAGTATTCGGCAGACTCTGGTAAAAACTCCGGACTCCCGTTGACCAAATAAAGATCCAAGTCACCATCATTGTCAATATCCAAAAGAAGAATACCCGTCTCCTCGTAAATCGGATTTTCGCCAGGAAGTAGTTCTTTTTGTACAAACTTTCCATCCTCTTGCTGTGCAAACCAATTGGGTGAAAATCCCGATGAAGAACCTACAATTAAATCTTCGAGACCATTGCCATCCAAATCTCCAACTGCTAATGCTGGTCCAAATTGGGTCAATTTATGAGGAAGCGTGCGTTGCACATTGAAGTCATTTCGATCCTCTTCCTGATGGATAAAAGAAACTCCTAACTCCTCAGAAACTTCAGAAACCAATTGTTGGGTAACTCCCAAATCAAGAATTGCAAGGCTATTTTTTCCAACTTGAGCAGATGAATGATCAATTGAAAGAACCTGGTTTGCTGGCACATTGGAAAGTTTAGACTCCTTTCCATCAGGCCATATTACAGTGAGTTCTGCAACGGTGTCAACCGAATCGAGACCAAAATGCATGATATCTTCGATGGAGGACATGTACCCTCTAGCTACTTGCATCTCTTGGTACAATAAATTTTCAGGAGTTGGTCTCAGTAAAACTTTCGCTCCTAATCCCTGAGAATTTCCAGCAGGCCCCTTTAATTTTATTCGGAGATAGTTTGGTGCAGTTTTGTTTTCGTTGAGTTTATTTTCAAAGATGAATGCCGGATCGTTGATATTATTGACTACATAATCCAAATCTCCATCTCCATCTAGATCAACCAAAGCTGCACCATTTGAAAAAGAAGGCTTATTCAAGCCCCAATTCTCTCCATTATCTTCAAATCCAAGATTTCCTGTATTTCGAAATGCGTAATTGGGGATTTTTACAATTGGTATGGAGTCCAACAGTTGCCTATTGGTGGCTATACTCCCTACATCAGCTCGATAATTGGCAAAGTCTTTATCTGTGATGTCTCGAGGAAAACCATTGGTTATCAAAAGATCTCTTTGACCATCATTATCCACATCTCCGAACAGTGGAGCCCAACTCCAATCGGTCTGATAAACCCCAGCCATCAATCCAATTTCAGAAAAAGGTATTCCCGGACCATTGTTAAGATGAAGCATATTTCGGACGTATTGATATTCATAGCCAAATTGCTCATTGTTGAGGTAGGTTTGATACACATTTTTACCAATTGTAGTTTTCTTTCGGTAATTATCCTCACCAAGCATGTCGATGGTAATCAAATCCGGTAGACCATCATTATTGAAATCAGCTATATCAGCCCCCATGGAAAACTGGCTTTGATGCCGCAAGTTCTCCTTGGTTTGATTTGAAAAAGTACCGTCTTGATTATTGATATATAAGATGTCATTTGTGATATAATCATTACTCACATGGATATCAAGCCAACCGTCATTATTGACATCAGCAATCAATAAACCCAATCCAAACCCTTCAAAGGTAATTCCAGCTTCGATGGTGACATTGGTAAAAGTGCCGTCTCCATTATTCCGATAAAAGCTATCATTATTTACAGCGGATCCGTCGGTTACTTTTGGTCTAAAGTTGGTAGGTATAGCTGTCATCTGTTCGTTATTGAGGACATAAAGATCCAAGTCTCCATCCAGATCATAATCTATAAAAGCAGCCCCCATACTATTCCCAGGATCAGCAATCCCATAGTCAGCTGCCATTTCTTTGAAAGTCACATTTCCTGAAGCATCCTTACCTTGGTTTACAAAAAGTAAATTATTGCGTTCGCCCGGACCTTTCATCATTGCTGCGGCCACATAGATATCAGGCCAACCATCGTTATTTATATCAACTATGACAGTCCCGGTACACCATTTATCATCAGCCAAAATTCCCGCAGCTTCAGAAATATCTCTGAACTTGAATTCACCTTCATTCAGGTAAAGTCTGTTTGCAACTTGATTTCCGGTGAAAAACAAATCCGGTA
>CAYTXN010000352.1:0-3551 GCA_964441195.1 uncultured Limnohabitans sp. | reverse complement strand
GCGTGGATGAGGTTGGTCTAAATGGACCTGCGATCAACGCACTTTGGACTTTGCATGGATTAGGTGAACTGAATGGACAAAATAGAGAAGCTGAGCAAGTGGTAGAAAAAGCTCTGCGTCATCCTTCAGGTGCTGTAAGAAAAAATGCATTGAGAGTAATTCCACGTACTGAAGCTTCGCTAAAAGCAATCATGGCGTCGAATCTCCTGAATGATTCAGATTTGCACGCCCGAAAGTATGCTTTCCTCACGCTTTCAGAAATGCCTTTCAATGAAGCTGCCGCAAAAGAACTGATTAAAGTAGCTGATGCTGCGGATAATGGAACAGATGCCTATTTACCTCAGGCGATTTTTGCTGCTGTTTTAGCACATCCAACTGAGTTTGCAAAGCGCGACAATCAAACTGCTCTTCAATCCGGAGATGATGCCGAGCTTTCCTTAGCGGATCGAATCAGCAGAAGCTTGGTTGCAGAGCAATATCCACTGGATTCTCGAAACTCTATCCTTTTCCCACCTGAAGTGGCTGGAAAAGAAATTGCTATTCGCATGATTGTATCCAAAGGAAACAATCCAATGGACGGAATTCTAGTTGCACATGGAAATAATATGAATGGATATAGCTTATATATCTATGAGGATAAACTTCATTTCGCAGTTGCGCAGGATGAAAAACTAACCATCATCAGTTCCAAAAAAGATCTTCCTGAAGAGCAATTCATTATCGATGCGACTCTTGTAGAAGACGGAAGCATGACTTTGATGATTAATGGAGAAGAGATTGGCAAAGCAAAAACCAAAGGTCTTTTCGCTGAGGAGTTATCTCCAAGAAGAGTTCGTGTAGGTCAAAATGATTCAAGGAATCAAGTTGGAAAATATGAAGGAGGTTGGATGTTCTCAGGCCGAATAAGCAACAAGTCTACCCTAGCACTGAAGAAGCCTGGGTCTGATGTTCAAATGATGGCTGATGCCGGAGGTGCAACAACTGCTGCTAACGGTACAACCCTCATCAAATTGGGAGTGATTCCACATGAGATGAAATTCACCTTGTCCACATTTACAGTGAAGGCTGGATCTCAGGTTACGATAGATTTCGAGAATCCTGATTTCATGCAGCACAACTTGGTGATCGGTCAAAAAGGCTCCATGGAAATTATCGGTGAAGCAGCAGATGCTTTGGCCCGTGATCCTAAGGGAGCTGAACAGAACTACGTACCTAAAATACCTCAGGTGATTGCTGCAACTCTTTTGGTTGATCCGGAAGGTCGTGAATCCATCGTCTTTACCGCTCCTACTGAGCCAGGTGAGTATCCATTTGTCTGTACAGTACCAGGACACTGGAGAATCATGAACGGAATCATGAAAGTAGAGTAGTCATGGCATTGAATGTAAAATTTGCAGTCAGTACCTGGCTTTGGACTTCTCCCTTTAACGGCGAAACCGTCAAGCTTTTCCCGAAAATCAAAAGCTACGGATATGATGCGGTGGAGATTCCGGTGGAAGATCCCGCTCTACTTGACATTGATTTGGTAAAGAAAGCACTTGCGGATAATGGGCTCAGTCCTGTTATCTGCGGTGCTTTCGGCACCAGCCGAGATCTCACCAACGAAGATCCGGCTTTCCATAAAACTTGCTTTGATTACCTCGATTCCTGCTTTGAAATTGCCACCGGATTGGGGGCAAGCTTCGTAGCAGGTCCAATGTATTCAGCAGTTGGAAAAGCCCGATTGATTTCTCCCGAGCAAAAGAAAATCGAATGGAATCGAGCTGTGACAAATCTCCGGAAGGTCTGTCATCGCGCAGGTGAATTCGGATTGGAAATCGCGATAGAAACGCTAAACCGATTTGAAACCGATCTAATCAATACAGCTGAGGAATTGATGCAATTGATCACAGATATCAACGAACCTCAGGCAAAAGCAATTCTGGATGGCTTTCACATGAATATCGAGGAGCCAAGTATTGAAAATGCGATTAAAACGGTCGGAGATAAGCTGATCCATGTGCAGGTATCTGAGAACTATCGCGGAACTCCTGGTACAGGCCAAACTAATTGGGCGGCTTGGAAGCGAGGTTTGGAAGCGATCAATTATCAGGGAATTGTATCTATCGAAAGCTTTACTCCCGATGTCAAAGAATTGGCAGGCGCGGTTTGCATCTGGAAACCTTTGGTTCCTTCTCAAGACGGCTTCGCTAAAGAAGGTCTGGAGTTCTTGCGGAAATGGGCTTCTGAATAAGAAGGTAAGAAATACGATGTACGAAATATGAAATCCTCGCATCAGTCATCCTTACATTCTAACTCCACTGCCCCCTAACCTCCTAACTCCCCAACATCTTTAAAACCCAAAACACTATCTACTCATGAGTAAAAAACAAATCAACATCGCCATCATCGGACTGGGATTTGGAGCGGAATTTATTCCAATTTACCAAAAGCATCCATTGGCTAACATGTATGCGATTTGCCAAAGAAACAAAGAGAAGGCAGAAGAAATCGGAAAGGCCTTTGGTATCGATAAGGTCTATACCGACTACGATGAACTGCTAAAAGATCCAAATGTCGACGCGGTTCACATCAATACCCCAATCCAAAATCATGCAGAGCAATCCCTGAAAGCCCTTCGTGCAGGCAAGCATGTCGCTTGTACAGTACCGATGGCAACTACAGTTGAGGAATGCAGAGCGATTGTCGAGGAAACCGAGAGAACTGGCCTTACCTATATGATGATGGAAACGGTGATATACAGCCGAGAATTCCTCTTCGTCAAGGAAATGTATGAGAAAGGCGAACTTGGCAAAATCCAGTTCCTTAGAGCTTCGCATCAGCAGGAAATGGCCGGATGGCCGGGATATTGGGAAGGCCTCCCTCCTATGCATTATGCAACGCATTGCGTGGGACCGGTTTTGGCTTTGCCAAAAGCACAAGCGGAATATGTCTCATGCCTCGGTTCAGGAAGAATCGATGAAAACCTGATTCCTAAGTATGGTTCTCCTTTTGCCATCGAGACCTGTCATATCAAACTCAAAGACTCTGATTTAGCGGCTGAGGTGACTCGATCTCTTTTCAATACTGCTAGGCAGTATCGGGAGAGTTTCGATGTTTATGGCTCTAAAAAGTCCTTTGAGTGGACTTTGATTGAGCATGAGGATTCTGTGATTCATACCGGAGAAGTTCCTGAGAAAGTAAAAATCCCTGATTATGCCCATTTGCTTCCTGATGAGATCGCTTCATTCACCACACAAGGCGTATATGATGGCGATGACAATCAGCATTTGTCCTTTATCCAGGGTTCTGGGCATGGAGGTTCACATCCGCACTTGGTTAATGAATTTTTGAATGCTTTGATCGAAGGAAGAGCTCCTTATCCAGACGCTCGAGAGTCAGCTAATATCACTTGCGTGGGGATTTTGGCACACGAATCGGCAATGGAAGGTGGAAAGATTAAATTCCTCCCGGAATTTACGATCAACAAAAAGTAAACAGAAAAGGCAGCCTCGCAGCTGCCTTTTTTCATTCAATGGCTTTTTTACCACAAAGTTCTCTAAGGAAAGGTT
>CAYTXN010000351.1:0-3560 GCA_964441195.1 uncultured Limnohabitans sp. | reverse complement strand
GAAAAAACGTGATGGTTTTCTCTGATGGAGGATATTCCTACAGAATTTCTGGAGATACGCTGATTTCAGATAAGGATACCATTATCATTTCAGGCAAAACAAAAGTTGCTTTTGATAAACTCCGCGAGTTCAACAGCGCTTCAATGCCGAAATTTGACATTCCGAATGCGCCAATGGTACCGATGGAATTTGAAATGGCACCACTTCCAGATTTCAATATGGAGATTCCATTTGATATGGAGGTTTTTGCAATGGCGCCAATGATACCTATGGAACCCTTTGATTTTGCCATGGTGCCTTCCATGCCGGCAATGATGTTCCTTTCAGATACCACGAAAATGTCCAAAGAGGACCAAATAAAGTGGTCTAAAGAAATGGCTGAAAAGTCCAAAGAGTGGGCAAAATTAGCAGAAGTAAAAGCTGAGGAATGGTCCAAACGTTCTGAAGAATGGGCTGCCAAATGGGAAGAAGGTTCAGCTGAGCGTGAGGCAAAAATAGAAGCTTGGAAAAAAGAATTTGAACCTAAAATGAAGGAGTTTGAGCTAAAAATGAAAGAATGGCAAGCGGCTCAAGAACCTAAAATGAAAGAGTTTGAGCAAAAAATGAAAGAGTGGGAGGCAACCCAAAAACCCAAAATGGAGGAGTTTCAGAAAAAGATGGAAATCTGGCAAAAGGAACACGAAGCCAAGCTTCAGGAATTTCAAAAACTGATTCAAAGCGAATTAAATAAAGACGACAATAAATAATAATTGTGTGTTAATGCTAATAAAAAGACTTGCCCAATGGGCAGGTCTTTTTTTATTTTAGGAAAGTCTGGTTTGGAAAATTCCCCCCACTTTTTGGTCGGATTCAGAAATTCATGGAATTTTCTCCCACTTTTAAATCAATCTCCAAAAACCGTAATATTTTTCGAATGCGTTTTTGGTGAAATACCCTGTTTTTAGCCTGTTTTTGGGGATAAAATAAACACTTTGGGGAAAGGCTTAAGGTCTTGAGTATCAATAAAAATTTCTTGGATTTTTTATCGAAAATATTGGCTTGGATGAAACTTTTGGCTACTTTTAATTCAAAGTGGTAAAAAGTGGGAGAAAGTGGGAGAAAGTGAATATCATTTTACTACTTTTGTTTTTACTACAAACTCAACAAAACGAAGAGTCAAGCAATGTTCAATGGTCAATTTGATTGTAAGCTGGATCCCAAAGGGCGTCTGGTGTTGCCTTCCAAAATAAAGGGAGCAATACCTGAGTCCAATGGCACTGCGCTTATGCTTCAGATGGCTGCGGACAAATGTCTGAAGCTCTATCCGCTGGTTGAGTTTCGCAAACTGGAAAGTCAAGTGAATGCACTCTCGGATCACAACGAGGAGACTCGTCGATTGAAGCGATCCTTTTTCACCCGAATCACAGAAGTTGAATTGGATAGTGCAGGTCGTTTTTTGATACCGAAAACTTTCCAAGAGTATGCAGGACTGGACAAAGACGTGATTCTTATCGGATTGGGAAGCAAAATAGAACTGTGGAGTGCTGACCGAATTAAGGGGAACCTCATAGATGACGATGCGGAAATGTCACAACAGATGGAAAAACATCTCTCCTGAAGCCATGACAAGCCCTGCGTACCATATCCCAGTGATGCTCACCCAATGCATTGAAGGCTTGGCTATTGATCCCAACGGAACTTATGTCGATGTCACTTTTGGTGGAGGTGGGCATTCAAGAGAAATCTTGAAGCAATTGGATAAAGGACTTCTCTACGGGTTTGATCAGGATGAAGATGCTTTGGCAAATGCCCCTAAGGATGATCGATTCACATTTGTGCAGGCGAATTTCAGGGACATCAAGCGATACCTCCGACTTTATGGAGTGAAGCAAGTAGATGGGATCTTGGCTGATTTGGGGATTTCCTCTCATCAGATCGATGTGCCGGGTCGAGGTTTTTCGACAAGATTCAGTGGCGAGTTGGACATGAGAATGAATCAATCTGCCGATTTGAGCGCCAAAGAGGTTTTGAATACCTACGACGAAGGAAAACTTCACAAGATTTTGGGAATCTACGGTGAAGTGAAAAATGCAAAGACTTTAGCGCAAGCCATCGTCTCCGAACGAGCTCAGACTCCTTTCGAAACGACGGAAGGATTTACTGCATTTCTGAAACGATTTGCACCCCGAGGCAAGGACTTCAAATACTACGCGCAGGTTTTCCAGGCGCTGAGAATCGAAGTCAACGATGAGATCGGCGCATTGGAAGAATTTCTCCTTAGTGCGCTTGAACTGCTAAAGCCAGAAGGAAGACTGGTAGTGATGAGCTACCACAGCTTGGAAGATCGGTTGGTGAAGAATCTGATTGCAAAAGGGAAATTTCAGGGAGAAGTAGAAAAAGACTTCTACGGAAACCTGATCAGACCATTGGAACCGGTGAGCAGAGGATCAGTAGTCGCGGATGAAACTGAAGTAGCAGCTAACCCAAGAGCTAGAAGTGCAAAGTTAAGAATAGCAAAAAAGACATTAAAATGAGTCAGAACACATTTAAGAAAAAGCTGAAGGCTGGGAATACTCCTAAAGGAGGTCCTCGGAAGACCCTTTTTACTTGGATGGAAGAGAAGTTCGACGTCAAAGGAATTTTGGGTGAGGGAGTGCCTGTACAATTGGTGCCCCCTGTTGGCTTTCTGGTTTTGCTCGCCTTGATCTACATCTTCAGCAATCACAGAGCTGAGAGTATGGTCCGAAAAATTGAAAAAGCACAGCAAGAAGTGGAGGACCTTCGTGCCGATGTCACCACGCTGGAAGCAGAATATATGCAAAGCAGTATGCAGTCAGAAGTGGCTAAGCGGGTTGCCAAGCTTGATATCTATGAATTGAATCAACCGCCAATCAAAATAGTGGTAGAAAAGTGAATATAAAACGCTCCATAGTGCTCCGAGTAAGGGTGGTTTTCATCCTGGTTGCTTTGGTTGCCTGCGCGATCCCCTACAAGATCGCTGTAGTGCAAGTGAAGGAGGGAGAGAAGTGGAGAGCAAAAGCTGAGCAGGTCAACTTTCAGTACCGGGAAGTTCCGGCTACGCGCGGAAATATTTACGCCACTGACGGAAGCCTGTTGGCTACCAGTTTACCTTTTTATAGAGTAGCGATCGATCCGACAATGGCCAAAGACGCCAGATTCAAATCTGGTATCGATTCACTTTCGAGAAAGCTTTCTGCCTTCTATAAAGACAAATCTGCAACCGCATATAAGCGAATGATTCAGGATGCCCGAGGTGACAAGAAGCGTTATCTCATTCTCAACCGCAAACAGATCGGCTACCAGGATATGCAAAAAATGACCGAATGGCCAATTTTCAGAGCAGGTCGACTAGGTGGAGGCGTGATTTTCGAAAAAGTAGAAAAACGATATCGACCTTTCAATTCACTTGCCAGCAGAACTGTTGGCTTTTTGAATGAAGATGATTACGGTGCGGGGATCGAATACAGCTTTAACAATTACCTCAAAGGGAAAGACGGCAAAGCGCTTTTCCAACGATTAGCTGGAGGTATTTGGAAGCCTGTTTTTGATGCGGAAGACAT
>CAYTXN010000350.1:0-3576 GCA_964441195.1 uncultured Limnohabitans sp. | reverse complement strand
GAGAATCTTTCAGATTATAAAGACGCTTGGAAGGCGAAGATTCGGGTGGCTCCTTTTCAACACAATCTAGTGAACCAAGCAGTGATTTTGTTGATGCTGACCGATGGAAAAAAGAAAATGAGCTTCATTTTCCTAACCAATTCCGAAGAGTTTGAAAAAGACTTTGAAGACTTTGGGAGTTCTTTGGTGTTTGGGTCTGCGCCTCTCAAGACGAAAATACCACCACAAAATATGGTGAACAGTCCAAGTGCTTCGGTGCAAATTGATAAAAAGGTTGTTGACAAGAATCCACTTTGATGAGCCAAGACTTAGCCCAAAAAATATGAAAAATGCATTGATCCTGTTTCTATTAGCTTTTGCACCTTTTTGGGCATATACCCAAAGCTCATGCGATTTTGATCAATACACATTGATTTGGTCCAAGGCTACGGATTTTTATGAGAATTATGGACCGAATCAGGTCAACAAGCAACTGACTGCCAATTTCGATTCGAAAAAAATGCAGCCTAGGATGGCCACTGCTCTTGGCTGGCTTCAACGGAAAACACAAGGACTTACCGGCTCCAAAAGCGCAATTTCCTATCAGAATTTTTATCCCGGAAATTCCCACCCGGAGGCTCTTTATACCAAGTCATGGTATCAGGCTACCGGTAGATTGGGATATTATTTTTTGAGAACGAGTAGTCATTACCTGACCTGTGAAGACAATAAACCCACCGAAATTCCCGGCCCTGCCTGGATAGACATCCAGTTTAATTATTTCAATCAATTTGCAAAGCCAGTACAAACCACAGACAAAGAAGGGGTGATTGTTCCCGTACAGATGGAGGACCGTCCTGTTTTTTCGGTTCCAGAGAAGCATTCATCAAACGGCAGGATAGACTATTATGAGTTTCCTGGAGAAGTTCCTGATTATGTAGTCGATTATTCAAGGATGTGGTTTTATCATGCCTTTGTAGTTAGAAACAGCGACAAGCCACTTTTTATACCAGTCACCCAGCGTGACTATTTGAATTATTACTTGGTTCAAATGGAGCAGTTTTATCTGGATTTTAAAAAGATACTTGGGCAAAGTGCTCCTACAAATAATCTTCAGGATATTTTGGCGGAAAAAGATGAAAGAATTGCCGAAATCAAGCGGCTGACTGAAGAGGGAGCTTATGGCTATTCTAAAGATAATCTGGCTTATCGACTTCAGAAAGCAGAGGAATTTTATCAAGCCAAACTCGAGGAAGAGAAAAGTAAAACTTCCGGAGGTAATTCTGAAGTAGATAGGGAATATCAGGAAAGTGTGCGTCTGATTAAAGATTATCTCAATACTGAACCTGAATCAATTCTATCCAAACCTATCAGTGAAATAGAAACCAATCCAACTCATGAAATCAGTTTAACTGCGTCTGTGTTGGAGAAGCTGAAAGCTCCGAAACCAGAACGCGGATGGAGCAAAAACACCCAATTCGCTTTCATCAATCCGGAGTATTTTGACAAATCCTTAGCCCCGGATGTACCGCAGTTTATCACCTTGGAGATTACCAATAATGAAAACCGGCACAAGCATCTCAATGAACTCGCATACCGATTAAGAAAGGATTGGGACTTTGCTGAGCTCCTGCAACTTCTCGGAAATACTGGTCCTCAGACCTTTTTAGCAACTGCCGAAGCCAAACCTAAAGGAGGCGATAATTACTTGGACAAATTGGATGAACTTCCCCCTTTGGGTTTTGCACTTCCGCCACTGACCATGCCTATGGGCGGGATGATTGGAAATGTATTTCCCAAGCGATCCTATTCTTCCCAAAAGCTTGCAATCCGATTTCCCGAACGCTCGCCCGCACTTGATGCACTTCCAAAAATTCAAACCCAAGCCGAATACATCCAGTACTTGGAATCCTTGAAGGTTTCGGTGGAAAGGGCGATGTCAGAGCAAAGCCTTTCGGCTTCAAATAATTTGGTGAAGACCCAGAAAATCAACACATCGGAAGATTACTCACGGAATGCAATTGGAGTTTGGCTTTCGGGTAACCCTTCGATTGCGCTACAATTTCATAGCAAGGCTTCACTGGTAGATCCTGAGAATGGTCTTTCTGCCAATAATTTTGCTGTGCATCTTCAAAAAAGCGGGTACCCCGAAAAAGCATTGCCGATATTAAATTATTGGTTGAACCGATACCCTGAAAATTCATTGGTGTTGGGAAATGCGGCCAGTGCTTATTATTTCTTGGGAGATATTCAGGAAGCGATGAAACTTGCCCAAAAAGCAATTGAGGTTGATTCACTTCATCCCAATGCCAACAAGATTCTTGCCTTTGGGCATTATCGTGCAGGGAATAAAAAACTCTGTGCGGGTGTTTTAGCCAGAAGCCTCAAGAGTTCCTATGATGAGGAAGCTGTGGCTTTGCTACAAGAGGTGGATCCGGATTGGGACGTCTCAGAATTGATTTATGAAGGCCGAAAAAAGAAATCAGCACTCAAAATTCTGGATGAATTTAGGCTTCCGGCACCGATATCTTCCCTAGATGAAGCCGAAGATCAGGCTGAAACGATCGAGAAAGCCTTGTCTACAATCGCCGGAACTTTGGAAGGTATTCAGCGGCAAAAGGAGAAAAATGAACAGGATACCACCAAAGCACCTTTTGATTTAAGCTTGATTGCACAAGCGGTGATGAATCAGGGGTCTTTTACCGAGCTTCAACTTTTGGCTCAAACTGTGGTCACCGAGAGTTGGAACAAGTACCAAAAACAATTCGGGGAAGAAGGGCAATACCTGGAAAAAATGCTAAAGCAGGATTATTCAAATTTTCAGGTTGCAATGGGGGAAATCATGAAGAAGAGAAACCAGCAAATGGCCAATCTTGAAGGAGGAACACCCGAAGAGGAAACTAAGCTGATGCAGATTCAAAAAGAAGCATGCTTGGCTCAGAATAAGATCGTGAATGACTACCTGTACGCAACCTTTAAGGATATCAGGCCATTTGCTTCCCGGATGGAACTCATCAGTCGGGAGCATTACAACACCTTGGCCTATTGGATGCCGATCTGGATGCAGTCGACTGAGGCAGCAGATGTTTTGGGGCTTCAGCAGAGCTACTTACAGGATATGCGCAATATTTTGGTCCAATTCCCTATTTACTTCCCTCAGGATTGCGATATATTTTCTACAGATGAGGAGGAGGAAATACTTGGTCCTTTGATGGTGTGGGAGGATAAGTTTTGTCCCATCAAATTCGTGGTGGGAATGGGAGTGGCTAAGGCGGGACTCACTTGCAACACCATCTCCATCAGTGCAGGAGAGGGGATACAGGGAGAGATTGAGTTCAAACTGAATGAAAATTGGGATTCGGTGGAAGAAATTACAGTTGGAGGTGGAATAGGTGCTAGTTGGAATTTAGGAGCAAGAGGGATTTTCGAAGTGGAGGCTGGAGTGGGCAATAAGGGCTATTTGAAATTTGGTCGTAATTCAGCCACGAAGGAATGGATGTACACACCTATCGATATTGGGGCAAAAACTGAAATCAATGCAGTAGGGAAAGTCGCAACAAAATATGAATTCGAAGTCAAGGTAGTGGAAATGGCCAT
>CAYTXN010000349.1:0-3604 GCA_964441195.1 uncultured Limnohabitans sp. | reverse complement strand
AAATCCTGGATTTTGATTGCTTTGCCTTGCTCAATAGAATGTCGAGCAGCAATACCCACTAGACAGGACATTGCCCCATCTCGGCTACCAGCTGATTGTCTCCAAGGATCAGGTGCATTGGTGTCGAGGAAAAGCTTATCCTTCAATCGGGTATCTCCTCCACCATGTCCGCCGCCTCCCTGAGGAACAGTGATGACACTTCGCTCTCCAAAGTTCTTCACCAAAACCAGTTCGTCCTCATTTTTCTCATCCCATGGTTGACTTTCTTTAATCCAAGTTTCCAATCTGCCTTTTGTTCCATTGAAAGCAATTCTATAGCCTTCATACGGCGAATAGGTAGTCAATGAATAGCTCACTTGTACGTTATTTTTATACTTGATTTGCACAGCCATCTTGTCGTAAATGTCGATTTCCTCTCGGAATACGCATCCATCCCGATGATAGCCATCGTATTTTTCATTGTCTACATAGAGCTTAGTCAAATGCTCACTTTTGGTGATGTCCCAATGGAAATCACACTTGGAAGCATGTGGACAGCCCCGACAAGTGGTAGATCGGAAGGGACCGTTTTTCCCATAAAACTCCAAGGCACCAAAGGCGTGAACTTCCTCGGGATCAGAGTCTAGCCACCAATTCAATAAATCGAAATGGTGTGTCGACTTATGAACTAAAAGTGTTCCTCCAAATTCACGTTTACCATGCCATCTGCGAAAGTAATCTGCCCCATGAGATGTATTCAGATACCAGTGAAAATCAACTGAAGTGATGGTGCCGATTTCTCCTGCACGAAGCAATTCGTAAAGTTTCTGACGGTGAGGGGAATAGCGGTAATTAAAGGTTACGATGAGTTTTTTACCAGATTTTCGTTCTGCATCAAGAATCGCTTGCATCTTCACCTCATCTGTGGTCATCGGCTTTTCGGAGATTACATTCATCCCTGCCATTAGGCCTTTGACGATGAATTCATGATGGGTACTGTCCATCGTAGTCACGATCAGAACATCAGGCTTGGTCTTAGCTAGCATTTCATCCGTGTCCAAAAAGAGTGGACAATCCAAGCCCATATAAGTTTGACCATACTTTAATCGACCTTCGTTTTTATCAGAAAGTCCCACAAATTCTACTTGATCTTGATAAGCCCGAATCACATCTCGGCCCCACATAGCAAGCCCTCTTACTCCTGTGCCTACCATAGCCAGTTTCATTTTTTCTCCCGGCCTATTAAATATAGAAAGGGCTTCCGCAACAGGATGAATCAGAATTGATCCTGCCAATAATCCTCCTGTTTTGGCGATAAAATCCCTTCTGGATTGATTTTCTGCTTTGTTCATGGTTGTTTGGGTTGATTCAATATTCGAAAGAGGAAGTTATGGAAAACTTAAAAAATGCACATTGAAAATTACGGAATCGATTTTTTATTCAGTACAAGAGGGAAATAAGCTAAGAAAGGAGATGAATTACTTTAATTTTAAACAATGAATTCCAGAAGCATGGACCGTAGCATTTCAATTAGAGGACTTTTCCGCATCAGCAGGCCCATCAATCTGCTTATGGTTGCTTTTGCACAATTGATGACTGCATATTTTTTGGTTGAAACCACTCAGGTGGGACTTCCAGTTTTGCAGGATTATCGGCTGTATTTACTAGTGCTTTCCACAGTTATGATAACTGCCGCAGGATACATGATCAATGACTATTACGATGTCAAAATCGATTATGTCAATCGGCCGCATGAGGTAGTCGTTGGCAAAAGCATCAAGCGTCGAATGGTCATTTTCCTTCACACGATCTTAAATTTTACGGCCATTGGACTGGGCTACCTTGTATCTCCTAGGATAGCTCTGATCAACTTTTTTGCGGCTTTTTTACTATGGCTATATAGTAATAGGTTGAAAAGAGGTCCATTTATCGGGAATTTAACAGTAGCATTTTTGACAGCTTTGGCCATCTATTTGGTAGCATATCATTACCAGAAATCAGAGCTTTTAGTAATGACTTATGCCATTTTTGCATTCTTTCTAAATCTCATCCGTGAGATCATCAAAGATATCGAAGATCGACCTGGAGATCGAAAACATGGATGCCGGACTCTTCCGATTGTTATCGGCTTTCGCAAAACCAAACAAGTGATTTTCATGATTGCAATTGGCTTTGTCTTTGCGATTTTGATTGTGACATTTAAAATCAACAATTCTATTTTATTCATCTATTTCGGGATTCTGGGGCTTGCTTTTCTGTGGTTTATGTGGAAAATCTATCAAGCAGACCGCAAGGACCATTTCACCCAACTCAGTGCAATAGCTAAAGTCCTGATGCTCGTCGGCACGCTGAGTATGGGATTTTTATAAGTACGAATGAAGAAGTACGATTTACGAGGGGCTAAGAAGTGTTAGGCCTTTATTCCAAGTTTAGAACCTGAACCATCTAATTGGAATTTTTCAATTTTTCAATTTTTCAATTTTTCAATTTTTCAATTTTTCAATTTTTAAAACCTTTTTCCCAAAAAACTCCATCTAATACCTAACTTTCATGCAAATTTTCTAACGAATGCTGGAAAGTAAGGTATTAGTCATAAAAATCGGCTCGAACGTACTCACCCAATCCAATGGGTTGCCGGACCTCGAACGGATGCAACATTTGGTCAACCAAATCCAAGGGTTGATTTTCGCTGGAAAAAAAGTGGTGCTCGTCAGTTCAGGCGCAGTAGCTTTTGGAAGACAAGCCATTCCTCTTCCGGAAAAACTCAATCCTGTCTTCAAAAAACAGATTTGGGCCTCAACTGGACAGATTCAACTTATTAATCAATACCAGCAGTTATTTGGAAAGCTCAATCAGCCTATTGCTCAAATTTTGGTGACAAAGGAAGATTTCCGAGATAGGAAGCATTTTCTGAACATGAAAAACTGCATCGAAGCACTGCTTCAGCAGGGGATTTTGCCCATCATCAATGAGAATGACACGGTGACGATCACTGAACTTATGTTCACGGATAATGATGAGTTGGCCAGTTTGACTGCTGCTATGATCAACGCCGATACATTGATGCTCTTGACAAATGTGGATGGAATTTTTACAGGTAATCCTTCTGATCCTAGTTCCGAGCTAGTGGAAAAAGTAGCCTTTTCCATGCCTGAAGTCTCCAATTATATCTCAGCAACCAAGTCCTCATTTGGACGAGGAGGAATGCTGACCAAGTATACCATGGCCAAAAAGTCGGCTGATCTGGGCATTCAGGTCATCATTGCCAATGGAAAGCAAGATGGCGTTTTGGATGAATTCACAGCGAAAACCTTGCGCTGCACTTGGTTTGAACCTCAAAAAGTAAAACACGCCCCTAAGAAATGGTTAGCCCACGGTGCGCAATATTACAAAGGCGAAATCACCATCAATGAAGGCGCTAAAAACTCTCTTACCTCCTCTGTGATCAGAAGTCTTTTACCAATAGGAATTTCTAGAATTGAAGGTGAATTTACCAAAGGAGATATCCTTCTCATTAGAGATGAGTCCAGTAATAAAATTGGACTAGGCAGAGCGGAATACGCATCCAAATATGCTTTAGAACGAATTGGTCAAAAAAACCAAAAGCCTTTAATTCATTACGATT
>CAYTXN010000348.1:0-3608 GCA_964441195.1 uncultured Limnohabitans sp. | reverse complement strand
CTCAAAGCCAAATTCCTTAGCCTTGGTAATCGCCTGTCGCAAAGCATCCACTCGGGAAGTCTGACCCACACCGCTCGAGAACAATTGTGTGTCGTTGCTCAGGATGATCGTGTTGGATTTGGTGTGCTTGCAGACTTTAGCCGCGAAAACCAATGCATCCAATTCTTTTTCACTTGGCGCAACCTGAGTCACCACTTTGAAATCTGCTTTAGATTCGGTAGCCAAATCCTTGTCCTGCTCGATGATTCCGTTGAGGAGGGTTTTGATCATTTTGGTACCCGGCAATGCCATTTTCTGACGAAGTAGAATTCTGTTTTTCTTGCCTTTAAGTAGATTTAAAGCATCTTCAGTAAACTGGGGAGCGATCAAAACTTCGAAAAACAAGCTGTGCATCTCTTCAGCAGCAGCCAAGTCTACGGTTTGATTGGTAACCAAAACTCCACCAAAAGCAGAAGTTGTATCAGCTTCAAATGCTTTTTTGTATGCTTCCTGCACTGTCTGCGCTAATGCTACACCGCAAGCATTGGTATGTTTAAGGATTGCAAAAGCAGTTTCTCCTTCAAATTCAGCGATTAAATTTACCGCAGCATCTACATCCACAAGATTATTGTAGGAAAGTTCTTTTCCATTTAGCTGGTCAAAAAGTGCTTCCATGTCGCCATAGAAATGTGCTGCTTGATGTGGGTTTTCTCCGTATCGAAGTGATTTGGCTTTGGTTTCGGAAACTTTTAATGCAGGGATGTTCTCCACCTGATTGAAATAGTTGAAAATATGTGTGTCGTAATTAGATGAAACCTGAAATGCCTGTGCCGCGAAATATCTACGGTCCTCTATTGTTGTTCCTCCGTTATGCTCAGAAAGTTTTGCTTCCAATTCGCCATACTGCGCTTTGGAGGCGATGATGATCACATCCTTAAAGTTCTTTGCAGCGGCACGGATCAAAGAAATGCCTCCGATATCAATTTTTTCAATGATATCTGCTTCTGATGCACCCGAAGCCACAGTTTCTTCAAATGGATACAAATCGACAATGACTAGATCAATAGCTGGAATATCATATTCAATGGCTTGACCTAGGTCACCGTCGTGATCTCGACGTTGGAGAATTCCACCGAAAATTTTTGGGTGCAAAGTCTTAACTCTTCCTCCAAAAATGGATGGATAGCTTGTCAATTCTTCAACGGGAATGACTTCAGCGCCTTGTTCTTCGATAAACTTCTGGGTGCCTCCTGTTGAGTAAATCTTTACTCCATGTTGCTTAAGAAGTGCGATGATGGGCTCGAGATTGTCCTTGTAATAAACTGAAACTAGGGCAGATTGTATTTTTTTGATGGCCATTTAGGAATGGATTTGGATGAAATCGTTGCAATGGACAAAGGTAGGAAAAATGAGCAAGTGGAAAACTTTTAAGGTTTTGTAAACCTCTAAGGTTTCAAAAAATCGTTTCTGGCTTTCAAAGCTTACTCATTAACATAAGCAAATGCTTCGCTTAAATTTTGTCTTAAAAAATCGCTTCGTTAAAGGTTTAATCGAAAAGCAAGATTTACGAAATATTGAGAAAATTTTCGGCAATATTTTAAACAATAGAAGGGATAAACAATCAATTAAATAAAAATTATATTTGGAATATATGGTTTATTAAAAAACATATACTGCTAATAATTAATGAGAGGTGTAAGATGTTATTTCTTCTGTGATTCGTAATATTTTATTTTTTCAAAAAATATCTTGTTCAAAACCTTATGTAAATTGATCCGTAGTCAAATAGTAGAAAGTTTAATTTTTAATATAAACCATTTAATTATGAAAAATCGAAATTATAAAGATATTATAAGTACAATTATTTTAACAGCTTTCATAGCAACATTTGCATTCGCTCAAACAACTTATACTGATAAAAAGGAAAAAGCAGATTTGAGCGAATATCAAACCTATGAATGGGTATTCAATAAAGAAATTATTCCGAATGATCAGGTGTTTGTAGACGGTAATTTGATGCTAGTCTATAATAATATGAGTTCTAATAAGCATGTAAAGGATGCGATTAATGCTCAGATGCTAGCAAATGGATTTAGCCATGATCCCAAAAATCCGGATATGCTGGTGAATTTCCACATTTTTGAGAAACCTGCAGAATTGAGAACTTTCAGACTAAATAATAGACAAGATTATTTAGGTTTCGGACCGAGATCAATGACTACCAAGATGGTACCCGTAGAAGCAGGAACAATACTGGTGAATTTTATAGATGCTGAAACTGGTGTTCATGTATGGCAAGGATTTGCATCAGGAGCATTTGATGTTGCTGATCTAAAGGATATTTCAAACCTTGAGGCAAAAGTGATATCCATCTTTAATGACTGGAACTTTGATCCATTTGGGGAATAACAACAATTTGTAAATAAAAAATAGGCGTAATGTAAATTGCGCCTATTTTTTATTGGTTGATGCTTAGTTTTTTTTCTTTCCAGTAGTGCGAGTTGCAGATTTTCTAATATTTAGAGCCATCTTTCTTATTTGAGATTATCGTTATCTATGGTAGATACAAATTCAAGAATTGGATCTAATGATACAAGGAAAGGAAACATAGGGGTTGAAATAAAATCAAATAGATTTTAGCAGTGTTACATCAACACTCCACTTTCCACATCGAAAAAGAAGCCTTGTTCGGGGTTGGGTTTGCGGTAATGTGTGAGGGTGGCGTGATGTTGGGTGCCACGCTTGAAGGCTTGAACAGGTATTATATACACTTCTTCGGGATCGCTAGGTTTGCCACCCAAACCTAGCGCAATAAAGGTAGGCCTGCCGGTCTTCTTAGAAAATCGCTGATAGCGCTTTAGCTGTCCATCCTCCGAAAACCAAATGAAGTCCCCCTTCTGTTTACTTCTCCACTTACACTCCACAGCTAGAGGGAATCGGCCTTCTGAGGTATTTAGAGTCATCTGGATATCCGGATAAAGGTCTGTATTTGCATACCTTCCTACAAAAAACTTGTCACCAGCCCAATGATCTAATCGAAAGAATCGAGGGTTAAGTTTCTGAACGACATACGTCTCGAATAAAAGACCTACCCGCGCTTTAGTATCAAGGACCTCAGTTTCTGGATCCTCTAAACCAAATAAATCTTCGCGTAGCTGTTGGATCAGTTCGTCGGGTTCTTTACCGACCTGAATTGCTCGTTCTCTAAGAATTGCTTCATCTCGCTCTGTGAGAGTCCCATTCGCGATGGCCAAGGTGATGGCTTCTTCTAAAGCTAAAATTGGGTTTGATTTGGACCGATCTGGTGAGTTTTCAGTTTCCCCAATTTTGCAATTCGCATGTTTTTCTAATTGTTCAGGAGCATTGGTTTTTATTTGGGATTCTTGAACTTGAACAATCCAATAAATGCCGTATACCAAAATGCTCAATCCAACAAAAAGAAATAAAAAAAGGTACATGAATTTAATCTTTAAAAAACTTTGAACTTGATTTATTCAACTTTGAAAATTCAGGATAACTGATGTCCTAAACATTTCTTAAAAATAGGATGTGGATTTTTAACGTGCAATACCCTATAGAGGGTATTTTTTGATTAAAATGGAATTATTATTAGAAATAATTTAATCAAA
>CAYTXN010000347.1:0-3609 GCA_964441195.1 uncultured Limnohabitans sp. | reverse complement strand
TTGGTGAAAATGGCTATCATTCACTTTCAGTTTGAAAGTATCCATCCCTTCTATGACGGAAACGGGCGAACAGGAAGGATCTTGAACATTCTGTATCTGATTCTGAACGGACTGCAAAAGCTACCCATCCTGTATTTGAGTAGCCATATCATCCGAAACAAGACGGATTATTATCGATTGCTGCAAGGAGTGCGGGAAAAAGGTGACTGGGAAAGCTGGATCAGCTACATGATTCAGGGCGTGGAAAACACCGCCAAAGAGTCCATTCAACTGATCGAAGAACTCAAAGTCCTGATGGCTGAAATGAAAAACACACTTCGGGATAATTATAAGTTTTACTCTCAGGAACTGCTGAATAATCTCTTTGCACATCCTTATACCAAGATAGAATTTGTGGTCAGAGATCTCGGAGTATCACGAATCACGGCCGCCAATTACCTCAATCAACTGGCTGTTGATGGAGTATTACGAAAGGAAAGGCTAGGAACCGGGAATTATTATGTGAATGAAAAGCTCTTTGCGATTCTGAGTAGTCGTTAAATAAGAGTTTCCCGCGGATTTTCGCGGATTAGTCTCGCTGATATCCGCTGATTTTGATAAGATCTGCGAAGGTCTGCGACTTTTTCAGCGGGAATCAGCGGGAAAGCCTGCAAAAACCTAAAACTTTAAATTGAATTTTTGTGATTTAGGATTTTAGTTTTTATTTTAGAGATAGATAGTTTACATAAAACCCAATTTTTCCATGAGATCATTTGTTTTGGTGCTTTTTGCGGGACTCTTTATTACTTCATGTTCTCAACCTTCAAAGGTTTTTGACATTATTGTTCCAGAAATAAAACCAGAATTCGATTCTTTATTTATTCAAGAATTGATAACAGGAAAAGTTTTGGGGAAAGTACCACTGAATTCCTATCAGAAAGACTTTTCCTTTCCTATTGAAGGACAATTACTTGCAAGCATTCAGGTTAAAGGAAGTGATAAGTCTTATTTAACAATCCTTGGTCCAGGAGTATCAAAAAGCCTGAAACTTAGTGGGGACTTTTTTGTGACAGAAGAATCACCGGCAGATTCAATGGCCAATGTTATTTGGCATTCAACAAATGATATGTTCTCCAGCTATGCAGGATTAATTTTTAGGGACGGCGATCCTGAATCGGTCAAAGAAAAGTTTGATAGCTTGATAGAATCAAGAGACAAGCTGATAAAGCGCCTTGGACCAAGAATCAGTGAATCAGAGCAAGCACTTCTCAACTATCAAAACCAAGCTAGGGCTTACAATTTCTTGATGTATTATGGTAGAATTGTGAAAGGGTTTGAGGCACAAGACCCCTTTTTCGATTTTATCAAAAAGATCAATTCTTACGAATCAGAAGTAAAATCTTTACCAGATATGATCCTATTCAAATATGAAATTGAGTTATTAAGAAAACAGGACTCCATTCAAGATATTCAAACTTTTCTTGGAGAAATCGAAAAAAAGACCCAAAACCTTGATTTACAAAATTTCTTGAAGGCATACTATATCCAGTCAGTTATTGAACATCCATCCTATTGGAGACCTCATGAGCAATTATTTACATCCGAAAAAATTACCGAAGCACTGGAAGGAGAGAAATCCAATCCTTATTCATTCTTGATCAATAGAGCATCAGATTCCTTTTTTTCCTCCATGGCTGGAGTTGAAGCCTTTGATTTTAAAGCCAAAAAGTCAGACAATTCTGAATTTACTCTGTCTGACCTAGAAGGCAAAGTTATCCTTATTGATGCTTGGGCAACTTGGTGTGGACCCTGCGTAAAACACCGCCCAAATATTTTAGAAATTGCCGCTAAATACCAAAATGACCCCCGAGTTGCGGTTTTAATGGTTTCGGTAGATTCCGAGGTTGATCGATGGAAAAATTTCGTGTCCCGAACTAACCCTCAGAATTTTGGCATTGAGGTGAATATCCCAGGTGGAATGAATGATGACTTTGGAGATAAATATTTGGTCAAAGCAATCCCGAAGTATTTTTTGATTGACCCAAAGGGAATTATTATTAGTTCTGATTTGCCAGAACCTTCTCTTGGGATGGAAAAAATGATTGATTTCGAACTTGAAAAAATGTGATTAATAGTTAGGTTTAACTGTTAACTCTTTGCCACAAAAATTTTCATTGATTTTTTCCAACGGATTTATAGGATGTTTTACACAAGTCTGCGTGCATCACCGACTTTTTCTGCGGTAATCTGCGGGAACTCGATTCGTCAAAAAATTAATTGATTGTTTGCTTTATTGAGCCAAAAATAAAAACCAAGGACCTTGAACCTCTTCCACTATACGATCCAGAGAAACGGAATAAAATCGGCAGGAAAAGTTGTAATCCTAACGGGACTGATTGTATTGGCAGTTTCTTTCCTGATTGAAGTGGAAACTCCTTTTTACAAAGTCCTTATGGTAGGTGGAGGGGCGGTGGTAATTGGCTCTTTAATGATTTCCATCTCTGAAGGAACTCTGATTGATTTTGAAACGAAAAAATTCAAATCGTACCAAAGCATCCTGTGGATCAAGTTTGGTGATTGGCAAATTCTACCGCTCATCGAAAATGCGGAATTGATCCACTACACCTACACTGAGTCCAATTTCCCCAATGGAATCAGCCCGACAATCTCTTGGGATGCTACAGTTTATAAATGCGTGCTGATATCTGGAGGCAAAAAATTCATGGTTTTCGATTATGTAAAAGAGAAAGATGCAATTGTGGCTTTGGATATAATTCGGTGTGGGTTTAAACTTTCTCAAGAATAGGTTTTTTCAAATGTTAGGTCTTCTAGATTCTAATCAATTTCCCGCTGATTTTCGCGGACTAATTTCGCTGATCGACGCAGATTCCATTCTGGAGTAGACTTGGCTTATTCTATAAAATAACCCATCTGAAGGCTGTCAGGAATGTTGGAAAATTTTTAAAGAAATTTGTCCTGCTTTCGGAAAAGCAGGACAAATTGATTTTTAAAATCTGCGCTTATCAGCGACTTTTTCTGCGTGAATCTGCGGGATTCAAGACTTAAAACTTCAAACTCAATCCCAATAGGAAGTTAGTCCCTGCCTGTGGATAGAAGAAGTTCTCCGTTATCAATTCCCGATTTCCGGTTTCTCCCGGCACGAAATAGCTGAACGTATATCCATTTGGCTCATACATCTCATTGAAGATGTTATTGATCAATAGATTCAGTTCCAAGCCTTTGAAAAATCTCGGAGTAGCGGTATAGCTGATTCGCAAATCATTGGTGAAAAAAGCATCCAAAGCCCTGCTATCATTTGCCGTATTATCCAAAAACTGCTGACCGACGTATTTGCTGAGCCAATTAATGGCTAGATTTTTTGTGGGTTTGAACTCAATGATCGCAGAACCAACCACATTTGGAGAGAAGGCAATATCTGTGTTCGTGTAGGTAATTGCCTCCTGCTGGAAATCTTCCACGCTGTAGTCATCGATATACTCCGTGAATTCCTCGATCTTGTTTTGGCTAAAGGCAATATTTCCCCCCAAAGTCCAGGCTGAAGAAAGTCGGTAAGCTCCATCCAACTCAATTCCGGCACGGTAAGAAGATGCTACATTCTCACGGATATAG
>CAYTXN010000346.1:0-3614 GCA_964441195.1 uncultured Limnohabitans sp. | reverse complement strand
GTCTATGAACAAGTGGCGCAAGCCGTGCAGTTTTCCAATCGCGCCATTATCACATTGGCCGAACTCGATGAACCTAGCGGTGAGAAAAGAAGTCAAGCCAAGGCCAAACTGGAAGGAATGGAATCCGAATGGGAAGCAATTCAAACCAAGCTGGAAAGTGTATATGGCAAAACCCGACAACTCAACAAACCCGCTGACTACATCTTGGACCAAGATCACCATCATCACTTGGCTAATCAGTCACTGAACTTTTCCGATTGGCAGTTTTATGTGGAGGGCTTGTTTTTGGAAAAGGTGAAGGGACTGGAGAGGTAAGGCTCCTCGGGATTTGAAATCCTAAAGAGCGACACGGATACTGAAAAACCATTACTCATTAAAAAATGGCTTCATTTCTTCATGGATTTCTCCTCGGAGCTTTTTCAGCTTTTCGGCATATTCTTGGAGTTTCTTTTCTTGGTCAGACTTTGGTACCCATGGCTTCACATTTTTGGGATTTCCATTTTCATCCACTGCCACAAAAATGATGATGCAGTGGGTCTTTTTCTCAAACTTCTTCTGCGAAAAAGCTCTCGAATACACTTCCACCATAATGTGAATGCTGGAGCTACCTGTCAATATCACCTGACAATCGATCTTGATTACCTCCCCGATACTGATAGGCTTGTAGAATCGGATACCGCCCACATACACCGTTACGCAATAGCTTTCAGCCCAGGTTCTAGCGCAAGTATATGCGGCCTGATCGATCCATTTCATTACTGAACCCCCGTGTACTTTTCCTCCGAAATTTACATCTCCGGGTTCGCTGATAAATTGAAATGTGGTCTTGCTTGATGACATGGTTGACTAGTCTAGTTTTGTCAAAAATAGATTTATTCGCGAGAAACTGTGTCTTTCACTACGATTTCCATTCCTTGAGCTCCGGCATAAAAGACCAAAATTTCAGCGGGATCATCCCCGTTATTTTTCCCGTAATGAATCGTATTCACCACCTCAATGATCGGATCTCCTACCTTCATTTCCAGAATATTTCCTTCGATATCTATCACTGTTAGCTCACCTTTAAGCAACACACCGGCATTGATCACAGGATGATAATGATGAGATAATTCTGAATGTGGTGGAATCGTGACTTTGACAATGGAAATCTTAGGTTTCCCAGTAGGGTAGGAGGGTAGCGAGTCTCCATTCCAAGAAAGGAAAGATTCGGAGAGAAGTTCGGATGTTGGAAGTAGGAGTGTCTTTTCTTTTTCCTTACAGGAAGAAAATAGAATACTCAGGAGCATAAGAAAAGTTAATGAACGGACGGCAACTCGGGGTATGAAAATTTTGAATTTATTCATATCAAAAAGAAAGAAATAAGAGCTGCAATAAACAATGTTACATACCCAATAAGAAGATTTTTACGCAATTCCCTGCTTCCAGCATAGATGCCGATTCCCATTTTCACCAGTGTATTTGATATCACGGCAATTATAATCGCAATGGAGCCAATTCCAAGTTCCAGTGTCTCACCAGTCAATTTGGAAATGGAAATCGTGATCGCGTCAATGTCTGAAAATCCAGCTATTGCGCTGGAAACCAAGGTCCCGCTCTCGCCTAAGTTTTCATTTGCGTAGCTCACTACCAATAAAATCACGATATATATCAACCCAAAAACCATTGCTCCTTTCAGGTCGAGGGGTTTAGTGAGAGGCATATCAGTACTTTCCATGCTTTTGTTTTTTCCTTTGAAAAAAATGTACAAAGTGATGCCAATAGCACTGAGAAATATTAATCCAATGCTGGGAATTAGGCTATTGAAAAGGGTTTTATTGAAAATAAAAGTCCAAATCAGTACTCGGATAAACATGATGGAAGAAGCTGCTAAAATGGCTGTCGCACAATTGTCTGAGAGGCTTTCGTTTTCCTTACTTTTTTTGGCGTAGATCCATGTTACCGCTGTACTTGAAACCAAACCTCCTACGATTCCTCCGAGAAGGATTCCTTTGGTTGCACCAAGAAATTTGGTCAAAATATACCCTATAAATCCAAGCCCAGAGGTCAGAATGATGACCCAGCCAATTTCTCTAGGGTTGAGGACATTGTATGGCCCATAGGTCTCATCAGGAAGAAATGGGAAAATGAGCAAAGCAATAACCACAAAGCGAATGAAGTCGTAGAGCTCTTCGGCAGTGATCATTCCGACAATTGTTTTGATCCGAAATTTGGAAGAAAGCACCAAGACAATCAAAACCGTGATCATGAGGCTTATTTCTATCAACCCAATGAAAGTCATCGAACCCAGCACAAAAGCAAGTAAGGAACTGAACTCCGTAGTATTTCCTCGGTCACCTTTGGAAGCTGAAAACCAATACGTGGAGGCTGTCAGGATGCTAACACCGATAAAAAGTGCAACATAAACCCAAGGAGAAAAAAGGTAATAGAAAAGGGCTGCGATAAATCCCAATAAAACAAGGAAGATAAAAGTGCGAATGCCGGCAAATCCTTGCGAATTCTCCTTCATTGCTCTGAATTGCCGCTCTAATCCGATGACTGCTCCGATGCCAATGGCCACCAGCAATCGAATGATAAAATCCCATTGAGAAAGGGAAAACGATTCGTGGTCAAGTAGCAATGTTTCCAAGTTGATTTTTTTAAAAGGAAGACGTGAATTTAGTCTTCCTCCATGTAGAATTGAGCCTCAAGAAATACCGAATTGAGTTGATTTGTTGCTTCTCCTTGACTTAGGGAAGTTATCATCCCTCCCACTCGAAGTTTTCGCTCGGGCAGTGATTCCTTTTCTTTGTGATGTGCGACCATGGCGACATTATCACTATAGTCTGAATGTAATTCATAGACCTCATATGAATTCTCTAGGGGGACCATCGTGAAACTTGTCACGGCTCCAACCACTACCGGAACCATTATTGATCCTCCAAAGTCAGTTGAGGTACTGATTTTTTTTATTGTTCCGACCAAAGTTGCACTTATTCCGGCTTTACCCCGCTCGAGCATTTGATCTAAACTCATATGAACAGGCCGATATTTTTCATAAATGTCAAACAAATGAGAATCCAATCGAGCCAAGACCCGTTCTCGTGAACGATTGTCTAAGCGAGAAATGGACATCACGAGGTAGAGAATCATAGCCTGTTTATCATTGGCGACTCCAGCTACTTTACCTAATTCGGCAGGAGATACGACCCCATCATGAGCATGGCTAAAAAGATTGAAAAATTTCCCACCATTGTCAAACGCTTCGATTGCTTCTTGAAATGATGTATAAGGTATGATATGCTTCATTTTATACTGGAGTTTTTGATTTAGCTAATCAAATATTTGGAATAAAAGGAACAGAAACAAGTAAAGTGTTTCTTGTCGGACAAATTATTTAGGCAGACTTTGAATTTGTTAATAAGAGGAGAAATAAAAAGTAAAAAGGAGGCCTAGGCCCCCTTTTTCTACTTCAGATTTTCTTTAAAAAAAGCAATCGTTTTATCCCAAGCTAGCTTGGCAGTAGGTTCATCAAAGCGTGGTGTTGTATTATTGTGAAAACCATGATTCACACCCGGGTAGTTGATCATTTCATAATCTTTGTTGTTAGATTTCAGGGCTTCCTCATAGGCAGGCCA
>CAYTXN010000345.1:0-3626 GCA_964441195.1 uncultured Limnohabitans sp. | reverse complement strand
GTGCACAAAACTCAGTGGAAATATCTTTGGTGTCCAGCTCCTTCTTTTCACCGAGCGGCATCACAAGCGCTGATCGCAAATATTCGGACCCAACGACATTGATGTCAAAACCAATGTTGTGACCAACGAGGTACTTCGCCTGAACTACATCTTCACGGAAGATTTGAAGGATTTCTTTCAAGTCATGTCCTTCCGCCAAAGCGCGTTTGGTGGAAATGCCGTGGACTTTCTCGGCATTGTAAGGAATGGTAAAGCCTTCCGGCCGAATGATGTAATTATGGTTGGAAAGCAGCTTACCACGGACGTCGTGGAGCTGCCAGGCGATCTGAACGAGACGGGGCCAATTGTCCACATCGGACATTGGCGCATTGTAATCCCGGGGCAAACCGGTAGTCTCGGTATCAAAAATTATATACATATCACAGGGAATTGAGCCTTCAAATTAGGGCTATTCGAGCTAGGATAAAACCGATTGTCGGGAATTGTCAGGGATAAAAATGTAAAAAACTGGGACTCTTGAGTTTAAAAGTTAAATAATTGATATCTAGCAATTTGTATAAGACCACTTTGAATTTGTACAGCCATCAGTTTGAAATTGTACAAGTTATTTTCCTTTATTTGATGATAACAATAGCTTTTTCCGATATAGAAAACTAAGTAAGTAAAGTGGGATTTGCTTTTTCCCAACAAATTCTAAATCATCTGAAAAGGCCTGATGGTTTTCTTGTTGTATTATCTGATTTTGAGTTTTATTCTTACCGCCTGTTTCCAAAAGAATTTCTCCTTTTGGATAGGTGAACGTCTATAGTAATTCCAACCTTCTTACTTTCCCGCTTACCACTCTCCATTACCTTCTCAATATCTTATTTCCCACATCCAAGCTGATTTTCTTTCTATAGAAGTTTGGATAAACTCTCTGACGATGTCTTGATATTCAGTGCCCGATAACTCTCTCCCTTTCATTTTTTTTGGTAGGGTGATGATTTCTTCTGGTTCCCCGAAAGTAATTTTCTCTGCTTCCACGATCAGCATGCCGTCGTTGATGTCATAAGCTAAAATCAGACCCGGCAGTCCGAATTGTTCCTCAGGGCCGATTGGAACGGGAATATCTGAGGCAAACCAAGCAGTGATCTTTTGGCCTTTGATAGGGTCTTCACTCACTGCTTTCATGCACATGTGCCCGAGAATATCACGTATTTCGTTCATTACCCTCCATTTTGGAGGATTTAGACTGTCACGGACCACATAAGTTTTGCCCATTTGATCCATGTATTTCAGATAGGTTTGATCTTCAAGATTGTTTTCAATGAAATAGTCTTGCACTTGCCAAGAGTAACTGCGTACTTCATAGGGCTCACCATAAGTATAGATGCTTTTTTCTGGCCAAAACTGAAGCTTCATCCGGGTGCTATAGCCTTCTGGATTATTCCAGGTAAGTAGAATCCTGGCCTTTTCCTGTTCAGAAATGTAGGGTAAGCTAGAATAGATTTTATCATTGAAAATGCGGTACCGGTATTCTACCTCGCCCACTACATTTTGGGCTCTAAGTCCTGTTGTTATCAAGACCAAGACAATGGTTTTTAGAAATTTTAATTTCATTGTTGTAAAGCTGGTTGCTAGTTTAATCTATCTTCTATTTTTCACTTCTACTCCCCGCATATTATAGGTCACTCCGAGTAGGAAGTATCTTGACAAAGTTTCAATTCGTCCAGTGGTTACGAAGTTTTGCCCCGCAAACTGACTGATCGTTTGATTTTGCTTGAAGACATCATAGGCGGAGAGTCTGACTTCCCATTTTTTAGCCTCACCTATAAGTTTATAGATAAATGCATTTAGAATAGGTACTTCCTGGCTAAATCCAAAACTTTCGTTTTCAAATCTGTTGTAGTTGAATTTCATGTCAAAGTAAAAATCTTTGGGAAGCTTAACGTTCATATTCGTATAAGCACTTAAGTTAATAATGTCCTGGTTCTGGGCGGGATTCTGTTCGTATTTGGTTTGGCTCAGACGGAAGGATGTACCTGCGTATAGACTCAGCCATTCTACCGGGGTCAAATCTAAATTTACCCCAACGTTATGGCTCAAGGTATTTGTTTCTGTCTCGATGGAATTGATTAGGGCGAGGCTTCTAGTATAGGATGGATTTGCAGTGAAGTATGCATTAAATTTGGTTTTCACGATAGGAAAGCCAAAACCTAAATAGGAAAAATACCGCTGTCCACCGGACACATTTCCTGCCTTAAAGGAAGTGACAAAAGTTTCGGGGTCTATGGATTGGTTTTGAACCACTTGGCTCTGATAGAATGTGGAATTCAATGAAAACTGGAAATTTATAAATGTAGCCGGATCATACATGTTGTATCCGGTATTGAAAGAATGGGTTACTTCGGGCTGTAAATCGGGATTTCCTTCCCGGATATACAATGGATTGGAAATGTCCTTGAATGGCTGCAGATCGGAAATATTCGGCGGAGTTACGCCCATGGAATAGCCTGCGCTAAGTCGCTTGTTGCCTTTCATAGTTTTCCAGTAAGACACATTAGGGGTGAAATTGAGGTAGTTTTTGTCCACTCTGCCAAGAATCTCACTTTCTTTTTCCACAGAAAATTGCCCATTCAATCGGTAGTTGGAGGCGGCTAAACCCACACTTAAATTAGAGCCTTTGTTGGCATATCTGATACTGGAACCCACCCTATTGTAGGTAATGGTATTGTCAAAAAACCGACTAAGATCAGGATTCAGCTCAGGGGTATCACTTGCCTCCACATCGAATACTTTTCGATCTGTTTCGCTCTTTGATTGGCTGAAATTGTAGAACGTTTCCCAAAAAAAGATTTTCTTGATGGGTTCGACATAAAGCAAGCTAGACTTGATTGTGTTGTTACTATTCAATGCCTCGTTCAATTGGTCCAAATTTCTGAAATAGGTATTTGGATCTGTTGAATTGACGAGGTCCACGACAGATTTTTGAATTCCATCTTGGTCAGCCTTGCTGTAGGTATTACTGACGCTAGCAGCAAAGTTTCTTCCGCTTTTTTCGAATTTATGCCTAAAGATTGCAGTACCCTGAAAAGCGCCAGACCATTTATTCGATCGGTTGTCACGTTCCATTTGGCTTTGCTCAGTGCTACTGCGTATCAGCTCCTGAAGGCTGCCCAATGAGGTATTGAGTGAACTTAGCCTTCCTTTTGCATTGATGGTGATAGTGTTGGCGCTGTCTAGTTCGTTTTGAAACCGAATATTTGCCCTATGGTGACCTGCCACATTGTTTTGTAAACTTTGGTCGGTGGAGGTAAAGGAGGAATTGTCTTGAAGGAAATTGGTTCTGCTATTGAAGCTCTCTATGGTTTGGTCACTTCGGCTATAGAAATAGTTGCCACTGAAATCTTTTTTGTCCTTCAGGCGGTTAAAATTGACTCCTATAGCTTCGTTATTGGAGAAGCCTGAGCTAAGGTTATTGAAGGGGATTTCGAAGGATTCCTCACGATCCCCTCCTGAGAAAGAAATGAAATTGATTCCGCCATTGCCACTAAAACCGAAGTCTCCGGTATCGCCAAATTGGAATGCACCGCTCCCTCTAAACTCCTGCAGGTCATCCCAGCTCAAACCGGTTTGGTTGACATTAT
>CAYTXN010000344.1:0-3643 GCA_964441195.1 uncultured Limnohabitans sp. | reverse complement strand
CATGGTAGATGGTCATGTGGATTTGCCTTATCGAATGAAAGTAGGTGGATTTACGTTGCAGCGGGAAATTTTGGATGTGTCTGTCCGAACGCCTGATGGCAACTTTGATTATCCTCGTGCAAAAGAAGGGGGGCTTGATGCCCCATTCATGTCAATTTATATCCCAGCAGGAAATCAGAAAATTCCAGGTGCATCCAAAGCCTTGGCAGATTCCCTGATCCAAATGACTGAGCGATTGGCTACCACTTTTCCAGATAAGTTTGCGATGGCATACAGTCCAGCAGATATTGAAGCAAATTTTGCAAAGGGGGTAATTTCATTGCCGATGGGAATGGAAAATGGAGCAGGAATAGAAGACGACCTGTCCAATGTCGAGTATTTTCACAAGCGCGGAATCAGATACATCACCTTGACTCACGGCACCGACAATCTTATCGGAGATGCGAGCTATGATACCACTGGCACTTATGGAGGATTAAGTGAATTTGGAGAAAAAGTGGTCGGCGAAATGAACCGTGTAGGGATCATGGTGGATTTGAGCCACGTATCTGACAATACTTTTAAGGATGCTTTAGCAATCACCAAAGTTCCTGTGATCGCTTCTCATTCCTCCGTGCGAAAGTTTACTCCGGGTTTTGAGCGAAATATGAGCGACGAATTAATCCAAGCGATGGCCAAAAACGGCGGCGTGATGATGATCAATTTTGGCGGTAGTTTCATCGACTCAGCTTATGCAGCAGGTGGGGCGAAAGTTCGTGAACACATTGTGAATTGGTTGGCAGAAAATAACCTTAGCCGCCGCGATTCCGCTGCTCAGGCGTACATTAGTGAATATGCTGCCGCAAATAACCCATTCCCAACTGTTCAGAAAGTAGCTGATCACATTGACCATGTGAAAAACTTGGTGGGAATTGATTATGTAGGATTGGGCTCTGACTTTGACGGGGTAGGCGATTCACTTCCTACTGGTCTGAAGGACGTTTCTATGTTTCCAAACCTGATTGCTGAGCTATTGAAAAGAGGATATTCCAAAGAAGACATTGAAAAAATCTGCTACAAAAACGTCTTCCGAGTGTGGAAAGCCGTGGAAGATTTTGCGGCGAAATCTTAGTTAAATGAACTTTAAATTTATCTACTCCTGATCAACATTGGTCAGGAGTTTTTTGGCTCTTTTTGACTGCACCTTCTTGGGGTAGCAAATTGCGACTTCAAGTCATTTAGCAAAAAAATATTGCAATAATTATGTCACTTTTTCCACTTTCTACCAATAAACCCAATGGTTTCCAGCCATTCTGTCCGAAAAAATGCCTTGGCGAAAGATTTGACCAGAGAGGTTTGACAACTAACCACTAACGACCAAAATGGACTTTAAACAATTCACCATCAAATCTCAGGAGGCGATTCAGAAAGCTGCCGAGCTTGCAACTGGATCCGGAACTCCTTCAATAGAGACCGCTCATTTGATGAAAGGAATCTTTCTCGAGGATGAAAACGTCACTGATTTTCTCTTCAAAAAGCTTGGAACGAATAAGCAACTGATCGACCAAAAGCTGGATCAGGAACTGGAAAAACTTCCCAAAGTAAGCGGAGGAAATCAACAGCCCTATTTGTCCAATTCGGCAAATCAGGTCTTGACAAAAGCGAAAGACTACCTCAAAACTTTTGGGGATGAATTCGTAGCCATCGAGCATTTGCTATTGGCAATTTTGGCTGGCAGTGATTCCGTTGCCCAACTTCTCAAAAATCAGGGTTTGGCAGAAAAGCCATTAATCGAAGCAATCAAAGAACTTAGAAAAGGAAATAAAGTGACTGATCCAAACGCAGAAAGCAAATACAGGGCTTTAGAAAAATACTCCAAAAACCTAAACGATCTGGCCAAAAAGGGTAAAATCGACCCAGTTATTGGCCGAGATGAAGAAATTAGACGGGTGCTGCAAATCCTCGCTAGGCGGACCAAAAACAATCCAATCCTCCTTGGAGAACCTGGGGTAGGAAAAACAGCGATTGTCGAAGGACTTGCTCAGCGAATCGTCTCCGGTGACGTGCCCGAAAACCTAAAATCAAAAACACTTATCTCTCTGGATATGGGCTTGCTCGTAGCAGGAGCCAAATACAAAGGTGAATTTGAGGAGCGACTGAAAGCCGTCATCAAAGAAGTAACAGACGCTGAAGGAGAGATCATTCTGTTCATCGACGAGATTCACACGCTGATCGGAGCTGGTGGCGGTGGTGAAGGTGCCATGGACGCAGCCAACTTGCTGAAACCAGCTTTGGCCCGGGGTGAACTCCATGCCATCGGAGCGACCACGTTGAAGGAGTACCAAAAATACATCGAGAAAGACAAGGCATTAGAGCGAAGATTCCAAGCAGTTATTGTGGACGAACCGGATGCGGCCGATGCGATTTCTATTCTTCGTGGGATTAAGGACAAATACGAATTACACCACGGTGTACGAATCAAGGATGATGCGGTGATTGCGGCAGTTGAGCTTTCTCAGCGATATATTTCAGATCGATTTCTTCCGGACAAGGCGATTGACTTGATGGACGAAGCAGCCGCCAAACTGAGAATGGAGATTGACTCGCTACCTCAGGAATTGGACGAGCTGAACCGAAGAATCATGCAACTCGAGATCGAGCGGGAAGCCATTCGAAGAGAAAACAACCGGGATAAAGAAACTGTGCTCAACAAGGAAATTGCGGAACTCTCTGAGAAACGTCAAAACGTCAAAGCCAAATGGGAAAGCGAAAAGGCCGTCATCATGGGTATTCGCAGAGAAAAAGAGGCAATCGACAAGCTGAAACTTGAAGCAGAACAAGCCGAGCGAGCTGGAGATTTTGGCAAGGTAGCTGAGATCCGATACGGAAAAATCGTGGATGCTGAAAAGAAACTGGAATCCTTCAAAAGCCAATTAGCAGAAATGCAGGCAGGTTCGCCACTTCTAAAAGAAGAAGTAGATCAGGAGGACATTGCTTCTGTAGTTTCGAAATGGACTGGAATTCCTGTCATTAAGATGATTCAATCCGAGCGGGAGAAACTCCTGCATCTGGAAGAGGAATTAGGAAAGCGGGTGGCCGGTCAGCGGGAAGCGATTGTTGCTTTATCCGATGCTGTGCGAAGAAGCCGAGCAGGTTTGCAGGATCCAAAGCGTCCGATTGGAAGTTTTATCTTCATGGGAACAACTGGTGTGGGTAAGACTGAACTGGCCAAAGCCTTGGCAGAATATCTCTTTAACGATGACAATGCCATGGTCAGAATCGACATGTCCGAATACCAGGAGCGCCACGCCGTCAGCAGACTCGTGGGAGCGCCTCCAGGCTATGTTGGCTACGATGAGGGTGGACAGTTGACTGAAGCGGTACGGAGAAAACCTTACTCTGTGATCCTTTTGGATGAAATCGAGAAAGCCCATCCAGACGTATTCAACATCCTCCTTCAGGTATTGGATGACGGTCGTCTGACTGACAACAAAGGCCGATTGGCCAACTTCAAGAATACGATCATCATTCTGACAACCAATATCGGTTCGCACCTAATACAGGAGCGATTTGCCGAGATGGAAGAATGGAATAAGGAAGAGATCTTGGAAAAGACCAAAATCGAGGTTTACGAAATGCTGAAAAAAGCCGTGCGACCTGAGTT
>CAYTXN010000343.1:0-3664 GCA_964441195.1 uncultured Limnohabitans sp. | reverse complement strand
CACACCATTTGGCATCTGTTTGTGCTTGGAGGAACTGCCGCCCATTTTGTGGCGGTATTTCAGATTGTATAAAATTAATTTCCCAGTTCGGTCTTACAATAGAACTTCCATTTGTCAGATTTTTTGATTACAAATCGAAAGCATTTTTTATCTTAATGACAACCCAAAACCCACCCTATGAATGCACTTTCACCCAACCCGACCCAGCGATTGGTTTCGCTGGATGTCTATCGTGGACTTACGATGTTTTTGCTTGTGGCGGAAGCCGCATTGGTCTACGATACTCTACTGGAAATCTTTCCCGAGGGTAATGCACTTCATGGGGTTTTTGTCCAATTCACTCATCATGAATGGAACGGATTGTATTTCTGGGACTTGATACAGCCATTTTTCATGTTCATTGTGGGTGTGGCGATGCCTTTCTCACTTAATAAAAGATTGGCCATTTCAGAAGATCGAAGTAAAGTGACGCTTCACATTTTGAAAAGATGTCTTCTACTTTTTCTTTTTGGAACAGGCCTGCATTGCATTTATTCAGGCAAACTGGTTTTTGAGCTTTGGAATGTCCTGACCCAGCTATCATTCACCATTTTGGTGACGTATTTTCTTTTGGACAAAGGATGGAAATTACAACTGGGTGTTTCTTTTGGCCTTTTGGCTTTGACTGAAATCCTATATCGGACATATAATCCAGAGATTCCATTTGAGCATGGCACCAACTTCGGGAACTATACCGACCAGATTTTGATGGGTAAAATAAACAACGGAGGTTGGGTAGCAATCAATGCTATTCCAACTGCCGCGCACACGATATGGGGAGCGATCTGTGGGAATTTGCTCCTTTCCAAGAAACTGGATTCTGAGAAAGTCAAGGTTTTTATCATAGCCGGATTAGTCGGACTTGTGATTGGATTTGGACTCGACTTGGCAGGAATTACTCCGATAATCAAGCGAATCAGTACCACCGCATTTGTCTTCGCTTCCGGCGGTTGGGCTTTGCTGGCATTGGCCTTTTTCTATTGGCTGGTGGATATCAAAAAACATAAAGGCTGGGTTTTCCCATTTTTGATCGTAGGAATGAACTCGATATTTATTTACCTCTTCGCAGAAATTTTGGGCAGATGGTTGTTCCGGACGATTGGAATTTTCAGCACAGGATTCTTGGGTTGGACGGGATTAGGAGAACATGGATTGGCGCTGATTACAGCTTTAATGACTTTAACAGCCCTTTGGGGATTGTGCTATTTCTTGTATCGAAAAGGAATATTTTTCAGGATTTGATTTTAGGAAATAGAGGATTTTTCACCAAGTTTCTCAACAGAAAAAACTGATAAAGAGACATAAAAAAAGTGTAGCACTTTGAGCGCTACACTTCTTATTCTCAAATTTTAAAACTTAGAGAATCAAATCTCCTTCAATCGAGTCATCCATTGTTTTTCCGGAGATGGCACTGAAAAGCACCTTGATACCTGCTATGGCATTGCCATGCTTATTATCCCAATAATATCCTGAGTCTGGGATAAATTGAATCACAGAAATCCTTGGGTCATCAATTCCTTCAGTAAACCATGCTTTGATAGTTGGGTCCCAAAGTTCCTCGATCTTTTTCTTGTCATAATTCAGTGCAGTGTGACCGTTGAGTTCCAGAAAATCGGAATAAGAAGAGCCCTGAAAATAAAGCGTGACATTCTTATTCTGCTCTAATTCCATATTTTTCATGCTGTCCTTAGCACTCAGAAACCATATATGACCTGCATCATCGGTTTTCTGGACAGCCATGGGTCTGGATTTGTGAGAACCGTTAAGATTTGCTTGTGTTACAAAAAAGCATGAACCGGATTTATCAATTAGAGAGCGAATTTTATCAATAGCCTCAGGCCCAGCTAAATTCTTTCTATTGGTTTCTTCCTGCTGTTCATCAATTGAGTTCATAGTATTTCCTGATTTTGGTTTTTTAAAAAGGAGTTTTCGTTAAAAAAAACCTGTGACATCTTGTCCTTCTTAAGAAGTCAAAAGTTCATCCAAGATTAATTATCGGATTTTCGGATTGATCCTCAACCAAAGAGAAAAAAAATAATATTTCGTCTAGTCAATTTTTCCACGCGGCCAACACCTTACAATTCCTGAAACAAGCTTGAAAAAGTTAATTATTTTGATCCACCTAAATCAACATTTCAACCTCACGAAAAAGTGAATTCCGAAAAACACAATTGAAATGGGTAAATAAAAAGGACGATGCCACACTTTGAGGAAAATAAGACCCAAAATCGAACAAAGGAAAGTTCAATAAGTCGATGATAGGTATCCCAATTGATCTATCTGATTCCCTTGCACTTTAATCAAATTTTCCGCTATCTACATCCTTGATAAACTTGATCAATCCCGGAAAAAAGTGCTCCGGATCGTCGTATTGACTTAAGTGACTTCCGTTAGGACAAAGCAAAAACCTTCCGTTTTTGACCTCTTTAGCCATCCATTCCATATGTTTGGGATCCATAGTATCGTGTGTGCCGCCGATGACCAATGTGGGAACGCTGATATTTTTCAATTGATCTTTCACATCCCAGCCTTCCAGACTTGCTCCTGAAGTAATTCCAAATTCGCTGTAGCCTTGCATGTAGACGTAGACATTTGGATTTACCTGTCCCATCATTCGGTTGATCTCTTCTGGCCATTCTCCGGGAGGCATTCGAAGGACATGCTGCGGATAATGATGCTCTCCAAGCAATTCCATGTAGCGGGGATTTTCGAAATCATTATTCTTTTCGATTTCCATCAGTTCGGCAAAAACAGCCGGCGGCATCTGAGGACCGAGAACTTCCTTGGCATATTTCTCATAGTCATCCAAGCTCGCCATCATGTTCGAAATGATCAGACCTTTTAGCTTGTCCTGATGCTTAAAGGCATATTCCATCCCGAGCATTCCTCCCCAAGATTGCCCGTAGAGGTAAAAATTATTCTTATCCAATCCCAATGCAATTCTCACCTGCTCGACTTCATCCACAAATCGCTCGATCGTCCAAAGTGTAGAATCCTCCGGCTGATCCGAATGTGCCGAACCCAACTGATCATACCAGATAAACTCGATGTTTTCCTGAGGCAGGTAATCTTTGAAGTTGGCGTATTGCTCGTGTGTCATCCCCGGTCCGCCGTGAAGTAGGAGCACCTTCATGGTCGGATTTTCTCCAACCCGCTTGGTCCAAACCTTAAATTCACCCTTGGGAGTTTGGATCGGGATCAGTTGAACTCCATCTTCTAATGCAACCGCAGTAGAATCAGCCTGAATCGTTTCAGTCTGAGTGGATGATTGGCAGGAGAAAAGGGAGATTGCTGCTGAAAGAATTAGAAACCAAAGACTTTTCATGGTTGGAGAATTTTGTGATGAAACAATTTATAAGAAAGATATCACAGATTCAACACCAAATATGCTATGGGAGATTTGGAGGTAAAAGAATAAAAAATCCAGTATTTGCAAAAGCAAAACTCCAAGCCTTTCGACTTGGAGTTTTAGACTTCTGGCTTTATAATTCAGACTTTTTCAACCCATTGCACTCCGGTATCTTTCCAGGATCTGGAGTTGGCTGATTCGATTACTGCTTCGCAGACTTTCTGGGTTTCAAATGCATCTCTGAAAGTAGGATGACAAGGTTCACCAGTCTGCAAA
>CAYTXN010000342.1:0-3684 GCA_964441195.1 uncultured Limnohabitans sp. | reverse complement strand
AATCAGGCAAGGCAAAAGCCACATAAGCATCTCCGCTTTTGGTTCCCTTTCCACCACCACAGGCAATGACTAAGTACTGCTTTCCGTTTTTCTCATAAACAGCCGGCGTGGCATGACCAGCTGCAGGAAGTATAGCTTCCCAGAGAATCTTTCCGGTTTCCTGATCGAAAGCACGAATTTTTTCATCCTTGGTCGCAGCAATGAAAATCACTCCTCCAGCTGTGGCAACTGGTCCACCGTAGTTTTCCACCCCTGTGGGAGCAAAACCCTGTGCGCTTAGTGAATCAATTTCACCCAAAGTCACCTGCCACTTTTTCCTTCCTGTATTCATGTCGATGGCTGTGAGAAGTCCCCAAGGTGGATTTGACCCGTAAAGACCTTCTTTAGTGACCAGTTTTTTGTATCCATTCATGTAGTATTGAGGGTAAAGCTTGGAGCTCTCTGCCTCCAATTCTTGTTTGTCACCTGCATCGGCTTTTCCCATCAAGTAATCAATGAGAATTAAGCGTTCCTCTTTGGTGATGTGGCCAAAAGCAGGCATTGCACCTCGTCCCATTCGAAGTAGTTGATCAAGGGAATCAGGCGTATATTTTTCTTTCAACCCGATCAAGCTCGGCATCGCAGGTAGGTTTCCTTTTCGGTCTAAACCATGACAATTGCCACAGTAATTGGTATAAATCGATTGACCTATATTTCCAAAACTCGCATTCGGAGTCATTTCGATCAGCCAAGGGATTTGATTGGCATTGACGTACATCGTTTGATTCGTTGGGTCAAAAGATGCCCCACCCCATTCGCCTCCTCCGTCCATGCCGGGAAAAAGGACGATCGGGTTTTCGGCACTTGGGGGAAGCCAAGTGTCACCATATTTAGCATTTGCAAGCTGTTGACGAATGTCTGCTTCCCATTCTGGTTTGAGATTGAGAATGTCTTTTTCCTCAAATACCATGTTCATAAATGGCTGCGGTAAGGATGGAATTGGCTGGGTTGGAGAAGTCTTTTCACCTCCCAAAGTAGATTGAATGACCGGAGTCTCCACAATTGGCCAAATAGGTTCGCCAGTCTCCCGATCAAAAACGTAAGTCATTCCCTGCTTGGATATTTGCGCCACGGCATCAATCCATTTTCCATCTTTTTGAATTCGGATGAGATTGGGTGGTGCTGGGAAATCCCGATCCCAAACGTCGTGATGAATTGCCTGAAAATGCCAAATACGCTCTCCGGTCTGGGCATTCAAAGCCAAAAGTGAATTAGCGTAAAGGTTATCGCCATGTCGATAGCCTCCCCAGAAATCATAAGTGGCTGAACCTGTCGGAACAAAGACAATTCCTCGATCTTGGTCAACTACCATTCCTGCCCAGTTATTCGCAGCTCCGATTTGTTTGATGTACTTCGGGTCCCAAGTTTCATAGCCGGGTTCGCCTTCATGCGGTATGGTATGAAAAATCCATTCCCGCTTTCCTGTTTTAATGTTGTAAGCTCGAACATGTCCCGGTGCGGCATCCAAACCTTCGGAAAGTCGCATGCCCATGATCAACAAGTCTTGATAAACCACTCCGGGCGTATTGCTGACGATCAGGAAATCTTCCAAATCCGTGTCCAAGTCTTTTCGCAGGTCCACTTTTCCCTGATCCCCAAAACTTAGGATTGGATCCCCTGTAAGTGCATTTACAGCCATCAACCAATTTCCCGCAGTAAATAGAATTCGCTTATCTTCTCCGGATTCCCAATAGGTTACTCCCCGGTTAGTTCCTGCCCAAGAATTTTCTCCTCCCAAAACCTGAAAAGGATCGAATCTCCAAACTTCCTCGCCAGTGGCAGCATCCAACGCAAAGACATTCAGCTTTGGCGTAGAGCCATAGATCAATCCATCCACCACGATTGGTTGGCATTGGATCTGACTTCGCTCCGTGGCGTCGCCTGTATTGTAAGTCCACGCAACTTCGAGCTGGGCGACGTTTTCTTTGGTGATTTGATCGAGGGAAGAATATCGGGAACCATCTTGAGGTCCTCCGTAATGTGACCAATCTGTGTAGTCGATTGTTGAAGTTTTTTCCCCACATGAAAAGGTCACTAGACAAATCACATAGGCAAGGAGATTTTTTGAGGTCATTTGGGTGATTAATTTCAAAGCAAGAAGGTCGGAAAAAGTTGGGTTTACAAAAAGCTTCTGTATGTTTTTTGATTCGAGATAAGCAATTGATTTTTTGATTTCCCGCAGAAAGGCGCAGAAAAAGTCCATAGGTAAGTTCTGTAGGAGTCTAGAATGCAATGCTGGGAAATTTATTAATTAGAAGAACCCAAGTGCTGAAAGCCTACATTTGCTAGTCAAGCAGGCAGGATCTGTTATTTAAGCAGAAGAAAAAATTCTACTTGCCTTATCCTAAAAATCATCTTAAGCCAAAAATGCTTTAATCTTCTTATCAAGCGTCCAAATTTTCTTTTGATTTTGAATAGCTGCATAAATGATAATTGAGTCGATCAAACCGATTCCTTTGTTGAGTAGCTGATTTTTCTGAGAAAAAATACCAGCCCCAAAAATCAAATCAGGTGTATCTATTTTGGGTGTATTCCTGTTGAAAAGTTCAATCATCTCTAACTCCCTCTTACCTTTAGCTCCCTGTATCAATTCCGCAAAAATCACCTCCAGACTATAAACTGACCCTGACTCCAAAAGCTTTTGACAGGGCTCGAAATACTCCGGGTTTCCTTTGAAATACTCAATCCAAATGGACGTGTCAAAGATTACCTCCATCTAGGATTGATTTTTACTTCGAAGCTGCTCTGCGGTATAATAGAATTCTAATGGCTCAGATACAATTGACTTAGAAGCCTGCTTGATTTTTTCAATTGCGATGTAATGTGCTAGTGCAGTTTTCAGTGCATCTGTCACCGTCGATGTTTTAGAAAATTCCATTGCTTCTTTGATCATTTCATCTGGTATTAAGGCTGTTATCTTCATTTTTGTTTTTTGAATCAAATATACGATAGATGATCGTATTTGGGTAACTAGGAAGGTGATTTTGAAAATTTGTGTAAGAATGCTGTTTGTACAAGATTGTTTCCTTGCCTGAATTGAGCTAAGCGCTGGAGTCAGGGTCGAGATAAATTCTTTTGAAATAGAGGTTGGGATCTTTTTCTGAAGGCAGAAATCAATGACTCCTCAATAGCGATAGCAAAAAATCAAGCAACGTGTTTCAATGGATTTTCTTGGTTTGAAGAAGTTTTACTTTGTGTGACCTCTTCGAATTTATTTTCATAATCCTCTCGCAAAGTCCCAAAAATTCGATCCCAAATCAGCGTGTACAATCCATAATTTCCATGGAAAAACTGATGGTGTTGATTGTGTGCCGTGCCTGTATTAATCCATCTTCCTATCCAAGTCCGTTGAAAGTTTTTAGGATAAAGCTCATATCCTAAGTGTCCGTAGACATTGTAGCTGAACTGGAAAAGCATGAACAAGCCGAAAGCTGCCTGATGGACGGGCAATACAAAACCCAAGACCAAGATAATTCCAGCTTCGATGCCGGCTTCAAAGGGGTGAAATGCATAAGCAGTCCAAGGCGAGGGATTGGTAGAATAATGGTGGACTTTGTGAATTGCTTTAAATAGTCGAGGGTGATGCATCAGTCGATGAGCCCAATAGAAATAGGCATCATGAATCAAAAACATCAGGGGAAAACT
>CAYTXN010000341.1:0-3685 GCA_964441195.1 uncultured Limnohabitans sp. | reverse complement strand
CTCTTGGCTATTCCAGGTTCTAAAAATGTTCTTGTAAAATGCTGGAAAGAAAATGCAGCATTTTTTGGCTTCGCAATTCTCTGGTGTTTGGCGATTCTAGCAATGGGCGCAATGACAAGTAAATTCTACGAACGTTATTTACTTCCTGTCGCACCCGTGCTTGCTGTTTTGCTGGGATGGGTCTTGGTTAGAGGAGAATTTGAATTGAGAAAAAATGGTTTAAAAATAGCCTCCGTTATATTTATGTTCTTAGCAGGACTTGTTTTGGCGGCGGGAATTTGGCTTGGAATCAAAGGAGCAACACACTGGCCCATTTGGATTCAGATTGGTTTGGCACTTCTGATTTTTGGGTATCTGATTCTTTTGATCAAGAAAGAAGCAAAGCTGCCAAAAGTGATCACCTATTCTTTTTTGTTGCTTTTCTTTTCACTCTCTACGGTCACCTATCATGTATCCCTACCGCATCAGGGAACTCAGGTCACGGACTTTATACAAAAATCGGGGATCAGTTCTGACGAGCCTATCGCATTTTTGGGCAATTTTCACGCGGGAAGTAAAATCCGAATGAGTCTTGGACCAGACTTTAATCTTGTTGACTTAGAGGGAGCTGGAAGGAAGGAAAAGCTTAAACAATTCCAGATTTTGATTATAGAAGATAAGTTTCTTGATTCGTTAGATACCTCAGATTTCGAAGTAAGTCAAGCTTCGGTCAATTGGGACTCGAAGCAAATTCCGAATCTCTTAAAATTGTATGGAAACCCTGAATTTGATTCGCTTCTACGAGCTTCAGGAAGGAAGTATTTCCTTTTGGGTCGAAAAAACGTTTTCTAAAAAGCAAAAAAATAAAACCCCCAGTTTCCTGAGGGTTTTGGCTAATTATTGAAGGGTTTACTGTTTGACCAACACTACTTTCTCTTTATATTTTTTGATTTGTCTCCTAAGACCTTCGATAGCCTCGTCCGCAGCAGCCTCAAAGGAGTCGTCTTGATGTTTGGCGAAAAATTGCTTACCTGGAACATTTAGTTTGATTTCGACTATTTTGTTCTCGTTTCGTTCGTTTTTATCGATTCTCATAAAAACCTCCCCATCGATGATTCGGTCATAGAAGGTGTCCAGTTTGTCCGCTTTTCTTTGAATAAAGTCGATCAATTTGCGATCCGCATCAAAATGGATGGAGTGCATCTGCAGTTTCATAATGATTTGCATTTAAGTGGTTGAACAATTGATTTATTTACGCTTTAGGATGTGCCTGTTCAAACACAGCCTTCAGTTTTTCCATGGAATTGTGGGTGTAAACTTGGGTCGCCGCTAGGCTGGCATGCCCAAGTAGATCTTTCACAGCATTGAGGTCGGCCCCTTTGTTGAGAAGGTGAGTGGCAAAGGTGTGCCGGAGCAAATGCGGGCTTCTTCGCGTATTCTGCGCAAAAAGATCCAAATAGTGTCTAACGATCCGATAAATCAACATAGAATAGCTTTGCTCTCCCTTATTACTCACAATAAAGTAGGCATTCCCGTCTGCTTTTGAAAACCTTTCCTCAAATACTTTTTGGTACAAAATGATATTCTGTTTTAGTGATTTTGTGATTGGAATTATTCTCTCTTTTTTTCTTTTACCCAGAACTTTTACCTGATCCTCTATCAAATTCAAATCAGCCCATCTTAAGGCTGTAAGTTCTGAAAGTCGGACTCCTGTCAAATAGAGAAACTCCATGACCATCCGGTCTCGCTGTCCCTCTAATGTAGGTTCGTACACGCTTTCTTCTAGAACGGCCTCAATGGTCAGTTCCTGTACAAACTCAGGTAATTTTTTCGGGTTTTTAAGGGTTTTTAACTTATACGTTGGATCTGATGAAATGAGTCGAGAGCGAAGCAAAAACTTGTAATAGGATCTCAGCGTGGCAATTTTTCGATTTACTGAGGTAGTAGTCAGACCTTGCTCGACGAGGTCTATAACCCATGCACGAAGCTCAGAATGAGCACATTGGCTCAATTCTTTTATTTCAAAGGAAAATCCAACAAACTCCAGCGCTTGCTCCAAATCATTTCGATAGGCTAGCACGGTATGCGGACTGCTGCGCTTTTCGTATTCCAAGTAATTGATAAATGAGTCAATCATCAATCAAAAGATAGCAGAAAAGTGGGAAGGTAATTGTGACTTTTGTCAAAGTTTAAAAAACAAAAACGCACTTGTCTGAGGGACAAGTGCGTCTATATTTGGAATCAAATCTGATTACTTCATCTCTTCGTTGCGAAGTTGTTGCTTATAAGCAGCTTTGATGACTTGTGCTCTTCTTACGATAGAAGGCTTTGTAAATGCCTGACGGGCTCTGAGTTCCCGAACCGCACCGGTTTTATCAAACTTCTTTTTAAAACGCTTCAGCGCTTTTTCGATGGATTCGTTCTCTTTTACGTTTACAATGATCATAGTGTACACCCCCTTTCGTGGCTGCAAAAGTAGGGAATTTTTCATTAATCACTACCAAAGATCAGATTATTTGTTTGACAGGCCTTGTTGGTGGTTGATCGGACAAACCGATCTAAGGCCATTTTTAGATTTTTATCCGTTAAAACGGAGAATTAAGCAACAATACAGATTTTAGACCGACCCCCTATTTTTTTAAAACATTAGAGGTCGACTTCTACTTTATTCCCTTAACCAACAATAATTTTATTTAATTCTATCCCAATGAGAAATTTTTGCACTAAATCAATATTGGTTTAGACTTGTATTATTTTGCTTAATTCATGTCAAAATGAAACAAACGAACTTGTCAAATTCCAAGTCTCAGATGGAGTGATGAATAATATGGATTTCAGTCCATTGGGAATCCAAAATGACCAAAAACCTGAAAAAATTGAATTGCACGATTTGACTGGAAAGACTTTTAAAATGAACCCAACAAAAAATCGCCCTTTGCTGCTTATCACCGGAAGTTATACCTGTGATGTAACCCGCGGAAATCTACCCGCAATCAATAACATGTACGAGAAGTATAAAGACGTGGCGGATATCTATCTTGTCAATACCCTGGAAGCACATCCACAGAGTTCACAGAGCCCCTATTCAGCGGATCCCGAGCCTTGGCATGCTCAAGATAATATCACTGCTGGAATATCTGCAGAGCAACCCCGAACCCTGGAAGAAAGGAAAGTTTTGGCTGAGCGATGGATCTCAGAGCAGAGCATCACTACACCAGTATTGCTAGATGGTCCAAACAATGAATTTTGGACTAAAGCAGGACAAGCACCAAACATGTCCATCCTGATCTCTGGCGAAGGAAAAGTGGTCCTCAAGCAGGATTGGTTTGAGGAGAAAGCACTGGAGGAAGCTATTTTGGGAGAGCTGTAAATAACCTTCTAAACACCAGTTACGCCTAAAAAGAAAAAGTCCAACCCTTCCGAGTTGGACTTCCTTTTTATAATTGAATTAAGGTTAACCGATCACTTTCTCGGCCAAAACCACAATTACATTGTCTTTTACTTCTACCACTCCGCCATCTACCAAGATAGATTGCTTTCCTTCCGCTGTAGTGAAGGATACTGCACCTTTTGCCAAGGCAGACACGATTGGAGCGTGATTGTTCAATACCTGAAAAGAACCGTCAGCGCCAGGGAAACTGGCTTCGGACACTTCTCCTTGGAAAACTCTCTTTTCCGGTGTGACGATTTCTAACTGCATATTTAT
>CAYTXN010000340.1:0-3687 GCA_964441195.1 uncultured Limnohabitans sp. | reverse complement strand
TCATCCCTCTGTGTGTCGCTTTGGGTCATGCTCGATTTCATGTGATTATAATTTTTTCTTAAAAGCCACATGGAATCTCGCTTGACTTATAATCCTCCAATTGTCTGTCGCAGCGTCATGCCTGTCTGCCTCAGGCAGGCTCGATTTCATGATGGAATATAAAGAACCTGAATTTTATTCGCTACTGCCTAGTTCAAGTAAATTCATAAATCCTTTTGACGGAAAATTATCTACTTCATCGGTGGTGGCAGTGTCTTTTTTCTTCTCAAAACTATAAAAAGAACAACTCCTAAAACCAGGAAGAAAGGCCAGAGATTTACCAGAAATACGATGAACCATTGTAGGTTAGTCCAGCCATTTTTGATTCCGTCTTTCAGTTTTGTGAGAAACCCAAAGGCTTTTTCCCCTTCAACAAAAAAGGTCACATTCAACGTACTCATGCTAGTCCGGTCTTTAAGAAAATTGAGACGACCCTGCATCGATTCTATTTCGCCGCGGATATTTGAAAGCTCACGTTCGATGCGGAGAATTTCGTCCACGGTTTTTGCCTGCTGTAGGAGACTGAGATAGCGGACTTCCAGTTCTTTTTTGGTTTTCAGGCGTGCTTCCACATCTATAAATTGCTCGGTGACATCTTCACTCCGAATATTTGTATTTTCGATTCTGACAGCGTGGGATTGGATTTTTTCTATTAGCCCGTCCAGTTGATCGGAAGGAACCCGGATGCTAAGACGGCTTTCGGTACGTTCACCATAGCTGTTTGCCGATTCGTTAGAAATATAGCCCTTGGCATTTTTGACCTCATTTTTGAGAAAAATCTCGGTTTCCTGCACATCTCGGCATTCGAAATAGATTTCCCCTTCTCGGATTACTTTTCGCTCAGTGAATTCAGCTACCGCTGCAGGTTGCTCTGTAGCAGGGACATCCATCAATTTTTCATACGAACCACCAGAATCAGCTGGAGCTAACTCCATGGAATCCTGAGTTCCACAGGCTGCTACGATAAAGCCGAATAGAATTGGGAGTTTGAGCAGGAAAAGTTTCATAGCGAGAGGATTTGGATAAAGATAAAAACGTTGAGGGCGAGTTATTCGCTACTTTCCGAACATTAATTAACACTCACCGATCCAGCCAATCTTTGAACTCTCCGACTTTTTCACGGCTGATCAGGATATCATTGTCCTGTGAGTTTTTCAGCTTCACCTTGAGTCGACTGTTGGAGTAGGTAAGTACCTCTTCGACGGTATCCACACGGCAAAGGTATTTTCGGTTGATCCGAAAGAAAATTCCCGGATCGACAGCAGCTTCCACCTGCTCCAGCGTGGAGTCGAGAACGAACTTTTTGCCTTCCGAAGTTTGGAGAAAGGTGACTCGCTCCTCACTGAAAAAGAAGGCTGTTTCTTCGATGGAAATGCTTTGAATTTTTTCTCCAAAACGAACTAAAAAGCGGCTTTTAAATGATTTCTTTTCAGGTTGAAGGAGGGATTTTAGAATGTCCAAATCCAATGCAGGCTTGACTTGTCTCGCTTTAAACTTTTCCACTGCTTTAGCCAATTCGACAGGATCAATTGGCTTAAGCAAATAATCAATGGCATTGACCTGAAAGGCCTTGATCGCATATTGATCAAAAGCAGTGGTGAAAATAACAGGTGTGGATAACTTCACTTTTTCGAAAATTTCGAAACTGATACCATCAGCCAACTGGATGTCGCAAAAGATCAGATCTGGTTCAGGGTTTTGCTCAAACCAAGCTACAGCACGAGTCACCGTATCTAAATTGCCGATGGGTAAAGCTCCTGGAAAATGTGGTTCCAAAAGCTTTGTTAGTCGATTTGCGGCTGGGTTTTCGTCTTCGATGATTAGGATGTTCATGAGTTGACTTTCAATAGTGGTAGACGAACTGAAAATTCATGTTCTGTTTGGGAAATTATGGCTTTCCGATCACTCAGGAGATTATATCGGGACATGATGTTTTTTAGGCCCACTCCAGTTGAAGGCTCATTTTGGCTTGTTTTAGGTTGAAAAGTATTGCTTACCCAGAGTTCATTTCCTTTTTGCAAAATGTGGATAAACAGCGGGTTATCCTGGGATGCTTCATTGTGTTTGATGGCATTTTCCAACAAAAGCTGAAGCGATAGCGGAGGCAAAAAACAGCCTTTGCAATTGGTGACACCTATAGAGAAGGTCAGGTTTTCCTCAAACCTTATCTTCTGAAGTTCAAGATAATTTCGGGCAAAATCCAACTCACGCTCAAGTTCGACAAGCTCCTCTTGCTGAACTTCCAGAACGTATCGGTAGATTTTGCTAAGCTTCTGGATAAAGGCGGCCGATTTATCCGCATCCTCATAAACCAGATTTGAAAGTGCATTTAGGGAATTGAAAAGAAAATGGGGATTGAGTTGGTCTTTGAGGCTTTGGTATTGGCTGGCTAATTTTTCTGAGCGGAGCTGTTCGGCTTCAATTGCGGATTTTCGCCATTCAAAAAGCCATGATCTGGAAGTGAAAATTGCCATAAATACCAAGGCAATGGTCATTGGAGTAAGTGTAAACCTTAAAATATTACGCCATGGAATCTGCCCTGGCTCAAACTTCCATTCGAACCATGCATAGAAAAAAACAATGATAAAGCTGGCAAAAAAGGCATAGACCATGTAGGTAGAAACAGTCAATAAAAGCCTTTTTACAGGTTCGTGGACCCAAGATATTCTCGGATCCCAATATTCTTCTACCCGACTACCTCCAAAACTCAAGGCCATGGATACGCAAAATGAAAAAATAAAATCTGGAACCAGGCTAATCAAATCATCGACGCTCAAAAAGCAGATAGGGCAAAAAACCACCTGCAAAAACAAGGCAATGCAAAGGTTTACAAGCAGGAAATTCTTGAGGTCTCGCCAGAGACCTTTTTTATCTTGCAAATCGGGAGATGTTTTTGCTTGAGTCATTCTAAAATTTAGGAAAAGGCAAGTTTCTTTCAATTAATCAATCCAAACGATAAGATTGCTCCCACGATGTTTAATCCACAATGGGTATAGATTCCGAGCTTTAAGCTATTGGTTTTCCAAACCAAATATATCATTGGGAATAAAGCGATAACTAAAGTCAAGTATATCTGGGGCTGCCAAAAGTGATACAATGAAAATAAAATAGTATTTGCCAATGGAGCGAATTTACCCCAATTCTCCATCCTAGGCAGGAGATAACCTCGGAAATAGATTTCCTCCAAATAGGGGGCGAGAAGTCCATTTAAAAGCAGATTAATCGCTAATGTTATTAGAATGATCTTTCTAGAATACCCGGTGAAATCCTGGACCTTATACCAATCAGGAAGCCAGAATAAGAGTTTTTCGGTTAGGATTGTATTCAATGGTTGGGTCAAGCCATAGACCAAAAAGGCAAATACAATTAGTCCGGCTACGTATCCAAAGAGTTTCTTAGCTGGCAGTTCATTTGTATAATGATTTAAGTCTAGAATACTTTTCTTTCCCTCCACTTTTTTTGCCTGATTCAAATGAATCAAAAAAAGCGGAATGACCACTAAAAGTATGGCGGTCAACATAGCAAGCTGAGGAGGAAGCCCCAATTTTAAAAAATGCGGAGTAGCAAACGCGAAAAAAACAACAATAGCTAAGCCTGGATATAGATGAAATAAAATAGACCGAAGTTTTGAATGTTGTTCCATAGCAG
>CAYTXN010000339.1:0-3713 GCA_964441195.1 uncultured Limnohabitans sp. | reverse complement strand
AGGAAAGTCAGGCTTGAATACGATGTGCAGCGATACGATCGATATAAGAGAACGCTTGCGTATGTTTATTTGGATGATGGTACATTTTTGAATGCACTTTTGGTTAAAGAAGGCTATGCAAGCGCCGCAACTTTTCCCCCCAATGTTAGATACTCAGAATTTTTTGTAAACCTTGAACGAGAGGCAAGGCAACGAAAAAAGGGGATGTGGAAGGATTGAAATCTTGAAGATTCCTCCGTTTGAATCAAATCAGAATCATTATTTCCATCATTCCGTAACTCTAGCCCACCTTTGACTCTGAGTACAAATCATAGGCTGCTACCAATAATTGCCGCGCCGGGGAATGACCATACTTTTCATGTTCTGCGATTTCACTCCGGTTGATAGCAAAACCCGGCAGATACTTCTCATCCAACTCATCCCAAAAAATCAAGAGATAACAATACGATATCGGGCTCGCCCTTCCTGCTTCCAGCCAGGAATTAAAAAGTGCTTCATCAAGGGGTTTGGGATATCTAAGTCCTTCGAACATGTAAAAGGTTTTGCTTAATCAATTCCAAAAGTAGGGAAACCAAATAAATGTTTGGCCAGCGAATTAACCTGATTAATAACAAAAAACTCCCAACTTTCATTTTGATAGTTGGGAGTATTTCCTTCCTTGCTTTTCAGATATCAACGGAATCAATACACGTCTAGAATCTGATATCTAAGCCCATTGTATTCAATAGTTTCACCTTTTTTCTTGCCTTTCATATTCTCGTAAATCGGCGCATGAACGGAAAGCCCAAAGACTGATTTCTCATTTACATCTACTGATTCGATAGAGGTACTGATGAAGAAAATTCGTTGATCTGTGACTACTACTGCCCCCTCTTCGATTTTTTCACAAACCTGATCCGGATCGATATTGGACAAAGTCATCAGCTCATTTCTGAGGAAAAGCAGCTCATGTTCCATTCTCACCAAGAGTTCATTTTGCTCAGAGGTTCCTCTGCCTCCTTGGCTTTCGGATTCATCTTTAGTAGTCACTTCGGTTTTGAGTCGTGCGACTTCCTTTTCAAAATCAGAAATGGTCAGTTGCTGCTTGATGGTGCAGGCGTGTAAAATACTGCTTTTTGAAAGTCTGGAGTCCATAGTTAGGTCAGTTTGATAATCACAATGATAGCTAACGCAACTCCTGCTTCATATGACGAAAGTCAGCAAAGAAAATGATTTAGAAATCAAGGAATTATTGACAGACAAGGCATTGTGAATGAAAACTCTTTTCTTCCAAAACCTAATTTTTATCAGTAGGCTAATTTCTTCCAATCATTTCTAAACAGAGACTCGTTTTCCAGTTTCTGCGCTCTCGAGAATTGCCTGAACGATTCGGATATCTCTGAGCCCTTCTTCTCCCGGCACGAAATACGGATTTCCTGCCATAATCGCCAACGAATCTTGATCCATTTGATTGGCTTGCTGCCAAGGGACACTATATGGAAAATTGATCTCTCCAAGTGGGCTCCTGCCTTTATTTCCCGCATAGCCCTGGAAAGGCGACATTTCAATCAGCCCTTTTTCACATTGGATATTCAGAAAGTTGATGTTTTCTGCAAAAGAGGTCTTGATCTTCCCAATTACCCCACCCGGAAACTCAAGTTCCGCCTCCACGATTTCTCCCAAGCCATCTTTATAGATTTCAGGCCTTTCCGTCCAGACTTTGGCAGAATTCACTGCAACAGGTTCCATATTAGCCCCCAACCTTGCACCCTGAATCGAATAGACGCCCATATCATAGATCACTCCTCCGCCCATTTCGCGCTTTTGCTTCCAGTGATCTGTTCTTCCTTCCCTATACCCAGCAGCACAGTCCACGCTCAGGACTTTACCCAATGATCCTTCCTTGACAATTTTTTGGAAAGCTTGGGTATTCGGTTCATGCTGGCAGCGATACCCAATCGAAAGCCCAACTCCATTAGCTTTGCATGCATCGACCATGGCCTGACATTCCTCCACGGTCACAGCCATTGGCTTTTCGCACCATACTTGCTTTTTGGCTTTTGCGGCACGCACCACATACTCCCGATGCATGGAAGGAGGTAGCACCACGTAGATCACGTCGATGTCCGGGTTATCCACGATCGTGTCGAAATTCTCGTAGTTGTAGATGTTTTTGTCTGGGATATTGTATTTGGCTTTCCAGGTTTCCGCCTTTGCGGGCGTACCTGTCACGATACCAGCGAGGTAGCAGTTCTTGGTGATTTGCAATGCCGGAGCCAGCAAGTCAGTGCTGTAATAGCCCAAGCCAACCAAAGCAACACCGAGTTTGTCTTTCTTGGGTTTATTGCTGCATGCAAAAAGGCTGGAAGGAGCCAAAAGTCCTAGTCCGGTGGCCAGTCCAAGGGTTTTGAGTGAATCGCGTCTAGAGGTCATACGTTTCTAAATTTTATTGAAAAAATAAGTTATTGGTTCTTTGCCTTTTAAAAAAACCAAACAAAGGGTATTTTCAAATAATATTCCACGGAAAGAAATTCCAAATCAAACCCAAAAACTCCCCCGACTATGAAATCGAGCATGACAAGAACGTCACACACTGGGATGCCCCGAGCTATCGGGGCCACCATGCGAGATTCCATGTGACCTCTAAAAATCAAATTATAAACAGATGAAAAATTATAAACACATGAAAAAGCTATTCATTCTTATCTTCCTTGCCCTTCCGATAGTGGCTTTTGCGCAAACTAAGCCCTATTTGACACTTTCTGATGCCGAACGAATCACAGCTGCTGCCGAAGTAAAAGCTAAGGCTGAGGGCTGGAACGTAGTCATTGCTATTCTCGATGATGGTGGACATTTGATTTCTTTGAAGCGAATGGATGGCGTACAAATCGGTTCGATTGATGTCGCACAAGCCAAAGCCAAATCAGCAGTTTATTTCAAACGCCCGACCAAAATCTTTGAAGAAGCCATGAAAGGTGAAGGAGGCAGCCGGATCGGAACCCTACCCCATGCCGTAGGTGTCGAAGGGGGACTTCCGATTTTCAAAGACGGGATCATCGTCGGCTCGATCGGTGTCTCAGGCGTGACCTCAGCTCAGGACGGAATCATTGCAGCAGCTGGAGTGGAGGGGTATTGAAAAGGATGAATTTTTGAAGTCTGAATTCAGAAATGGAAGTATTTGGCTAAAGCCTCCTATGCACAATAATCCCTGTAGGAACGGGCTAAAGCCACATTCCTATTGATGAGTTATTAAATCTGTGAAAATCTGTGTCTTTTTCTGTGCAAATCTGTGGGAAACAAAAAAACGACTGAATCTCTCCAGCCGCTCCGCTGACCTTTGAGGTTTCCAAAAACCTCGAAGGTCTCTCCTCTTGGGTAACTTTTATATTACCCCAAATTTGAATAATTTTTGTAAATGAAAAAAAATGACCTCCTCCCAGGCGAATTCTACCACATTTTTTCAAGAACCGTTGGTCATGAAATTTTTTTTCGAACGGAAGAGAACTATTCCTATTTCCTTAAAAAATACCACCAGCATTGCTTCGATTCCTTCCAAACCTTTGCTTATTGTCTTATTCCAAATCATTTTCATTTTTTAATCAAAGTGAATGAAAACACCAGTTCAAAAACTTCACTTTCCTCTTTTTCTAATTTCCTTAATGCTTATTCAAAATCATACAACAAACTCTACGAGAGGCATGGAGGATTATTTCAAAGAAAATTTAAAAGGAAAC
>CAYTXN010000338.1:2384-3726 GCA_964441195.1 uncultured Limnohabitans sp. | reverse complement strand
TTATGATCAAAGAGATCAGATGAAATTAGGAATAAACAAAACACCAGTCGCTGCGGGAAGTGGTGCAGGTAATTTCAAATTTGATATTGTCCCGGGAAAACCTGATGAATCGATACTTATTCATCGGATGAATTCTACTCAAGTTGGGGTAGCAATGCCTGAATTAGGCCGGACAGTTGTAGATCAAAAAGGTCTTGAACTAATCAAAGCATGGATCTCTGAGTTGAAATAAAAATAAGAAAGGGCCACTTTCGTGACCCTTTCTATCCAACGCTCAAATTAAAAAGTATAGCCTAAAGAGAGTTTAAACCCTCTGTTATATACATCAGCATCGCTGTTTTTAAATATCGGAGTAAATCCATAATCATAAGATCCTTGGATATTCATCCCTTTGGGAAGGTTATATCCTAATCCAAAAACAAGGCCAGCATCTGTTTCTTTGATATTGTTTGTGTTAAGTGACACAGTTGACCCACCAAAATCTCCTTCAAATTTGGAATTTGCCAAAAACGATATCTGTGGTCCTCCGAAGACATTGAATCCCTCACCAAATTTTAATCTTAACAACAAGGGAATATCTATATAGTCCAAAACAGCTCTTGTATTTGCGGCGTCATTATTTTGAGTCCCCTTTACAGAATAATAAATTCCTGGTTCTATACTTACAGGTCCTCCACCCAGAATACTCGCATAAATACCAGCATGAAATCCTGTACGATTGGTGTACTCATTTTCGGAAACGTCATCACCACCAAAATTGAAGAAATTGGCTCCGCCTCTGATTCCAAAGCCAGATTGAGCGTTTGCGCTTAGTCCTGTTAGGAATGCCAGAGAAAGTAATAAAAGTATTTTTTTCATGGATACTTGGGTTTGATTCGGGATAATAAAGCCCAAAACAATGCCAAGCCTTTGGTAAACAAGTTTAGGAAGCCTTTGTCTAAATGACTTCTTTCTCGATATAATTGGAATTCATCAGGGCAAGAGCCCCCATGTATTTCAGCTTAAAAGTCAGAGTTTCACCCACTTTTAGGTTGTTTTTATTCTCACCTAAATTAACTATTAGCATGTCCGAACTTGCCCCTAAAATTTCAATTTCAGGGTCTTCTGCGATCAAATATTTAGGATCCACATCTAGTAATCCAATATCCAAAATTGCCCTAAATGAGGTCTTTCCGTAGAGCGATTCATCAATTTCAGTAAATTCCCCCTGAGGATTCATACCCAAAACTCCAATTGGCAAAAGAGGTTTTTCCTGGAGTTCGATGATCTCAGATTCTAATTCAAACACGTCTCCGTGCATGCCTTCTATCACTTTTTCCTCCACCAGATCCACTCCAAAATA
>CAYTXN010000338.1:0-2284 GCA_964441195.1 uncultured Limnohabitans sp. | reverse complement strand
AGATCTCCTGTTTCCACCATGATGATGATTTTATGAAGCTTTTCCTGCCTGACAGCTTCATTGCTGATCATGCGAATGGTCTCCAGTTCACTATTCAAACTCACATCTGCAAACTCCACCATCTGTGACACGTTCTTTTTGGACACAGGCTTGATGTAGACCGTCTGAACGTTTCGGTTGATACGCTTAACCATCGCCAAATTAGAAATCCGGCTGTCATGGATTTCCTTAATTCCCAGATTGATCAATTCCTGAAGAAAAAGTTTATTCCCGCAAAGCAATTTGGATACAACGCCCCAGCTCACTTCCTTTTTTTCAAAAAGCTCTTTCAGAAAAAGGAAATTTACCTTGAGCTTTTCTAAGTTTAATGTCAGGCTGGCCATCTTACTTCCGGTTGAGTCTCATTTCCAAATATTTATTCGTAAAGCCTAATCGCTCGTACAATTTCCGGGCGGGATTATCAGCCTCAACATGTAGTGCAACTGCTCCATTTGCCATTTTGATAGCCATATCCATGATTTTCCCACCGATTCCTTTTCCTCTTTGGCTGGCATCAACCGCGATATACACCAGAATATTTTCAGGGATATAACCTGACATTCCTGTTTTATTCATCACAAGTGCCCCAACGATTTTCCCATTTTCTCTAGCCAAAATTACAAAGCCTCCAGCCTGCATTCCGGGATCTAACGCATAGTCAAGACATTTCATAATGTCATCTTTTGGATCACCATATGCTCCTAGATGCTCAAACAGGAAGTCGGCGATTTCATTTTTCTGAAGGAAGGTGGCGTTATCTATGGCTGAGAGTGTCTCTAAAGTATTCATGGTTTTCATGTTTATCATTTTTTTGAAATTTTATTTACTACCCAAAAGGCGATCAGAGAAATCAAAATACCAAAGAAATTAGGATCCAGCCCAAAGGGTAAATTTGTTTCTAGAATTGTGAGTCCAGCTGTCAATGTTCCTCCGGATATCATCGAAGAAACTGCTGCTTTGGGGTTTCTTTGATTAAAGAAAAGGCCAGCAATAACCGGGACGAGTAATCCCGATACCATAAAAGCATAGGAATATAGCATCAAACTGAGCACTTCTGTCATTTGCCAGGCTAAAAAAACTGCCAAAACTCCAATTCCTAAGGTCAAAAACTGACTGATTCGTACTTCTTGTTTGTGCGATTTATTTTTTAGATACTTTCCGATAAGGTCTGTTGAAAGATTACCCGAGGCGGCCATCAAGCACGAATCAGCGGTGGAAAGTACAGCCGAAAAATAAGCTGACATCATTAAACCCAAAATCCCAGCCGGTAGAATCTGACTGAGCAATACCGGAAGACCCATCTCAGGATCCATTGCAGCTGTAAACCCTTCCAAAACTCCCTGCTCCACTGCCACCCGCGAAAGCAACCCAAGGGAAACTCCCAAAAAAGCCATGATTGGCCACTCAAAAAGTCCTGCAATAAACCATGCTTTTTTAGCAGATTTTTCATCTCTCGCAGCAAATATTCGCTGGTAAAGCGTCATTCCGACAAACCAAATTGGAATGATCGTAATCCCCCAATTGACTAAATCCTGCCAAGTGAGATTAGTGAATGAAAAGAATTCGGCAGGCAAAGTCTGGGTAATTCCATCCCAACCACCCACAAAGGAATAGGCCATGGGAATACCGATCAGCATCAAACCCAGCATTAAGATAATCCATTGGATCGTATCGGTATAAATCACCGCCTTGAGACCTCCCATCACGGTATACACGACTGCGATCACTCCCATGATCAGCAGTGCCGTGTGAAGATCAATCCCTTCAAATGTACCGGAGGCAAGCTTGGCTCCTGCTAAGAGTTGGGAAGAAGTAAAACCCAGGTAACCCAAAAAGCAAATGACAGCAGCAACTTTAGCAGCGGTTGAATCAAAAAGATGACCTATAATTTGTGGGAAAGTGAAAAAGCGGGAAAATGCCGAGTCAGATTTTACTCTTGGAATAAGAATCACAGCTGCAAGCCATGCTCCAATCAATCCGGTGAAAAGCATCCAAGAACCTGAAATCCCCATTGCAAACCCCAAGCCTCCAAGACCTATGGAAAATCCACCTCCAACATCTGTTGCAACAACAGATAAACCAATGTGCCAGCTACCTATAGATCTGCCTCCAACATAGTAATCTTCCTGACTGGAGTTTTTTCGCATGAAATAATATCCCACTCCCAACATGGCTAGCATGTAGGCGATGAAGATCCCCTGATCTATGAAATGCATTACTTTTTTGGATTTGACTCAAATTGATT
>CAYTXN010000337.1:0-3734 GCA_964441195.1 uncultured Limnohabitans sp. | reverse complement strand
TTGGAGTTTTCAATCCATCAAATGGTCGAAATAGCTGCTCGTGCGCTCTCCCCTGGAGTCAATGATCCTTTTACCGCAATTGCCTGCATTGATAATTTGACAGCGACTCTTTCTTATTTAGCCCAGGCGGAATTCCCTTCAAAATATCGTCAAGACGCGGAAGGAAATCTAAGGGTCATCGCCAATACAATGGATTTTGAAGGTGTTTTAGACGCCTCTTTCAACCAAATTCGACAGTTTTCTGGTGGCAGCCCTGCTGTTATTATAAGGATGATGGAAGCACTGATTACAATTCAGAGCTTTGTAAAAGAGGATGCAAATAAAAAAGCCATAATCCGACATGCCGAGATGATTTTCAGGATGGGAAAACAGACCATTCAAGAGAAAAATGACTTGGAAGACCTCAAGGACCGAGCGGAAAAGGTAATAACGAACAAAATAGAATTTGAGAATTAAATCAAAACTGCAAGTTTCAATTTTGAAAACCTCAATTCAATAGTTGAATTTTGAATCGTTTTTTTAAGAATAGAACCACTATTCCATTGCATCACTATAATGCTTCTTTTAAATAGAATTTGCATTGTGGCGAATTGAAGCTATCTTGATTTCATAGTAGCGCTCTATTAATCTTTTTAAAATAATTCCGTGAATTCCAAAGGTTATAACATAATCTTATTTAAAGCTGATCCTATCCGTGGAGGAGACTTAGGTAATTACTGGCATTACCTGTTTGGTTTTTTAATTCCTGCTAGCTATTGGCTATGGAAGAACCCTGTCCTGTGGAAGGGAAAAAGCATCAAAGTCGACGCCTGCAATCCGCTCACAGATAACCTGATGAAGGAATATCTTGATCACCTACAAATCCCATATGTTTTTGAAGAATTGACTGAAAAAACTATTCAAATGACCAGAAAGGATTGGAAATCCTATCGTGGTAAAATTTGGAGAAAACTTTCTGCTTGGGAAAGATTGGTTCGTGGTGAGCAAAGTAAATGGTTCACTTATCATCACTTACGTCTCAGGAAGAATATTTTATCTCTTCCGAGATGGGACAGATACTTAGAGCAGTATGGGGATTTTCCCTTGTTTTTCAGAAATGACTTAGATTCCTATCGAAATTTTTTTAGAAATCAGATTACTTTTCCCAATGACCAGCTCCAAAATAAAACAGATTGGTTGATCATCAAACGCTCACCTCCTCCAAAAGCCTTAGATCAAGAGAAAGGCAAAAATGCCAGATGGTTTGAAGGATACGGCACGGAAAGAAGAGAGCTGAAAGGCATCGATGAGGCGGTCGATCAATTACTAAACCTTGGATACACAGTCAAAACAAGTGCAACAGGTGAATTAGGCCTCTTTCAACAAGTAAAAATATTTGCTGACAGCAAGTACATTATTGGAGTCCGAGGAGCTGAATTTGCCAATATATTTTGGATGGATAAAGGGTCTGAAGTCTATTTATTTATGTCTGCTTCTTTCCAAAATGACTCTATTCAACGAAAACTGGCGGCTGCTTGCAGTCTTTCATACCTTGAACTTCCGCACGAGGGAGCCATTTCTCCTTCATTGGATGTCTCTAAAATAATACAAGCCAAAAAACCACTTAACTCAAATTTCAGCCATGCGCCCCAACCTTACATATAATTGCAGAATAGCTGAATCTAAAGATGAATTAATTGATTACCTGGGGACAATTAAATCGATTTCAAATTATGAACTATCCAAAATTAACCTAGATGATCAACAAGCTTGGAAAATTCAGGAAGGAGTTCTATCCCATTCTTCAAATGGTTTCTTTAATGCAGTAGGTCTTATTAACAACCAGGATCCGGAGGAGGAAAAATTGATGCTTTACCAGCCTCAAAGCGCTTTGACGGGGCTTCTGATTTTCCCCGCTGATGGAAGACTTTTTGTCTTGCTACAGGCTCGAGTAGAACCAGGCAACACCGGAGTAATCCAGTATGGCCCAACGATTCAAAGTACACCCGCCAATTACTTGAAGCTACATGGAGGGAAGGCTACCGCATATGTAAATCTCTTTACCCAATACAGCCCAGAATGCCAACTGCTAACACATTCTATGCAGCATGATTTAGGATCAAAGTATTTTCAAAAAAGTAAAACCCATCACTACTTATTGGCTAGAGATTGGATTGAAACAGAAGAAAATATGATTTGGGCTTCTATGGATGCAATTCTTGGAATGATGGAGGAAGATAACTTATTGAATGCTGATTTGAGGTCTTTACTGGTTGTCATAGATTGGGAATTTTATTTTAAACCAACGACTCTGCATAAACTTTCAGGAATTGACTCGTTCCAGTTCACACCTCCACATCAGGATTATCAACTCGTTCCTCTCACTAGATTAACCCAATGGAAAATCAATTCAGAAGGAATTGTTCCTATAGATAACCAACCGACATCAGTTCACATGTATCACTTCTCCTGTACCAACAGAGAAGTAGCAGCCTGGTCTCAACCACTTTTTGAAGTCTCTGGCAGGGGTTTGATTCAACTTGTTTACAGAAAAACCTCCAATGATATCGAATTTCTAGTAACCATAGGGAAAGAAGCCGGGATCAGTACGCCATTTGCTTTTTATCCCAGTAGAATGAGTTTGCCAGAGGAGCATCACCCTCCATTTCTTGACACACCTGGACTGGTAATTAGAGAGCTCATTCAATGTGATGAAGGAGGACGTTTTTTTCAAAATGATAATTTATATCAATTGATTTTGGTTGGTGATCTAGAGCCAATTGAAAATCAAAACTGGATTAGTAGAGCCCAGCTAAAACATCTTCTTCAAGCTTCGAATCATTGTAGTTTTCAGTTAAGATGTGCCGCTTCATTAGCTATAGACCTATTGAATCCAGAAATTTTCAAATAGAATCGGGTTTAATTTTATGTGGCACCAAGTAAAAACCTCTTAATCATCCGAATGGAAAATACTTCAGATTCCCAAAATCCCAACTATAACCTTACAAGTCCTTTGGAAAAAAACAAATGCAGTAATTAATTAAAGGCCCAAATTCAACTTTCTTAATCACTTGGGAATCTTTTGCATTCCTTCATAAATTACTTGGATTGAAGAAAAAATGAAATTCAAGATTTATTCTCAATTGATTTCTTATGCTCTTTATTTCAATCTCGACTACTCAAAAACCATGAATTCAACTTCAGACCAACGTATAGCAAAAATGACTTTTTCTTCCGTGTACCCGCACTATGTCACCAAAGTGGAGAAGAAAGGCAGGACAATAAGCGAATTGCATCAAGTGATAGAATGGCTGACAGGTTTTGATGAAAAAAAGCTGGAAACACTTATCAATGACAAGATAACTTTTGAAGAGTTTTTTCAAAAAGCGCAACTTCACCCAAATGCTGAACTCATCACTGGAATGATCTGCGGCTATCGGATCGAAGAAATTGAAAACCCGCTGACGCAAAAGGTTCGGTATATGGATAAGCTGGTTGATGAATTAGCGAAAGGACGTAAAATGGAGAAGATTTTACGGAAAGCTTAAAACCGATTGAGACTAGGATTGAGCCTGTCTCGAAAGGCCTCTCGGTGTCAGCCTGAATCTTAAATATTATGGGTTCATACAAAAAGTGAATGACAGGGTTTAGCAAGCCAAAAGCCAATAAAATGAGAATAAAGGTTTGAATTTTAGTAGACTAGACAAAACATTGATGGGATAGGCGCGGTGGGAGGATTTGCCAGCGAGCCAGCG
>CAYTXN010000336.1:0-3737 GCA_964441195.1 uncultured Limnohabitans sp. | reverse complement strand
AAAAGTTAAGATAGCTTGACCGACCTGCGTTTACCTCATCATCTCTCTGAGTCTTTCCCTCGCTTCTTCAAATCGAGTCATCATGCGATTCATCTCGGTTTTTCCATAAGCTGCCTTTGCTATTTTTTCAGAAGCATCAATGGCACGAATAAGATCGGCTGCTGCTGCTTTGCGAGAGTTGATGTCAGTACTACCAATTGACTCGATCCAGATCGGAGAACTGTGTGCAAAAGGCCGAGCGTGCATGCTTGGCCAGGTGTCTTCTTTCAGCTCGCTGGCATAGGCCCGGATTGCAATCCAACCGCCTTCAGGCAGCACTATTTGACCTATGTACTCTCGGGTTTCTCCTGCTTTTATTCCTGTTAATTTCTCGACCACCACCCCATTGACCAAAAGCTCCACCACGTCAATGTCATTAGTTCCGGTGAGGGTTGCTTGCCAATCCTGTCTGCCACTTGCGACCACGTCTCCTGGTTTGGCTTCCTTTCCGACTTGGAAAAGCAATGCCGGACCGGTGGTTACAAATCCTTTTCCTGCCATTGCTGCCTCGAGTATAGATTCGGAAGTGATTTCCTTTCCTTCTAACTGTACATAATTTCGGCCGGTGCCTACTGCCATTGTCCGATGAAAATCTACCCACATGTCGGTTCCCGACATGGCCGCCACCGGTCTACCGATATTAAGCAGGCGATACCATACCTCACTGTTTCCCAGTGGACTGGTCCAGGCGCATACCATTTCCAAACCGATCCGCTCGGCAAGAACTGCATCGGAAATTAGCTCAATGGGAATGGGACCCTCATCCAAATGGTCGAAGGGATTGGAATCAGCACTGATAGGGTGTACATAAGTTGTGAAAGCCCCGGTTCGGTCAGCATAATCCACTACTTCGCCATTGCTTCGATCAGGGTCACCCAATTTCGGATTGGTTGGTCCCCAAAACCAAGGTGAGTAAGGTTCTTTCGCACCGAGTAAGCTCACATGTCCATGGAAGTGAGATCGGACTTCCTGGCTTTGGACGACAATCCGTCCGTCTTTGTCGGTCTCTTTGCCTAAAATCGAGGCATCGATTCGGCGCTCCCAGCGATTCCATGACATGGGGGCGAGTAAGTCAAGATCTTCTCCCGACATAGCACGAAGGGCATCTTCATGGGTGGCTCGGTGATGTCCGTCCCCATTTAGATGCACATGGTGATCTGCCGAGACATAGCCTGCCGCTGACGCATCCCAAATGGGAGAAAGAGTTAGACTGGTCACAACTGATTTACCATCAATTACCTGGATTGTTGATTCTGCGATTGGTGTCATCGGTCCTCGAACTGCGGTTATGCGATAGTTGCCTATCGGGAGATTAAACTGTGATTTTCCTTCCAGGTAAAAATAATGACGACCCGACTGCGGATCGACGTAAGTAGCGTCCTCATGGAAAGCTACGGGATAGCCATCTTCCCGAACGATTGATACACGTGAAGTGATCGGGTTTCCGGCGGCATCCTTTACGGTTACGTTCAGAGAACCGCTAGCTTCTCCAAGATCCCAATTAGAGATTTTCACCTCTTTTGCTGAGCCCCCATAGGTAGCGATTTGCATTAAGCGAAACTGACGGTTTTCGTCCAGTTCGACAAAATACACCTGATTGCCATCATCGCTGAAAGCTGGTGTTAAAGCGAAAGGATTGCCTTCAGTGAGTCGGTGCTTTACCCGTGGATCATTGAGATCCATAGTCCAGAGATGATAGTCATTGTCAATGGGAGCACTGTAGACGATCAGGTTTTGCTTAGGATGAGTATCGGCGGTAAAGTGGTAAGTCAAAGTTTGTTCAAGTGCGATGGTATCTGTTCCAGATTTAAAATCTTTGATCCGCAGCACTCGGTGTGCACCGCTTCCGTGGAGATACATCAGGCTTTCACTGTTGGCCAGACTTCGTGAATTTCGTTCGACTTGGCGCAGGTCTGTCAACTGCTCGCTGGATGTGGAGGAAAGATTATACCTCCAGAGATTGAGCGAACCGCCGCCTCCTGATGTATAAAAGAGCCACTTTCCGTCTTTCGAGAATTCTGGATCCAGCTCGATCGCTTCGGTATCAATCCTTGTTTCTTGTCCACTTGCCAGTTCCCGGATAATGATTGCGGTATTTTTTCCTTCGTCTCGGACAAAGGCTAAAAGTTTGCCATCGGGAGACCAACGAGGGCGAGAGTCTATTCCGGGACCTTTGGTTAACCTGACGGCTGAACCAGTCTCAAGATTCAGATTCCAAATCCAACCTCGTGCTGCGAATGCAAGATGCTTTCCATCCGGTGCAGGCGCCGGGTCTGTCGGTCCGTGAGCAAGAATCGGGAGTTCATGCTGCTCCAGGTAAACATGGTGGCCAAAGTCATTTAGTTTGGAGTAGCGGTTTGTCCATTGTGCGGAGGCATCACTAAATATTAACAATTGGGCGAAGACTGAAAAAATAAGAATTATAAAGGTAGGTTTATGGTTTTTCATTTTGTTTTGCGATTGCTAATGTGAAATGCGAATGGCGTAGAATTATTAGGGATAGAATGGAAATTTGACTGGTCTCTCTTTTTGAAAATTACTTGTATGATTATGGATTTGAGAGTGTACTAAATGCTACTTTTCCAATTTCAAGAATCTCGCAGCATTTCCATAGAATATTCCTTCTTTATCTTCTTCGGTAAGGAATTCCAAGCTATTCAAGAAATCAATTGACTTTTCGATCGCATAAGGCCAGATCATTTGGTCGGAACCAAACATGACGCGATCCAGATAGCCAGCATGCTTTATGTTTCGAAGAAAATCAGTGACATAGCGTTGGGTATTGGGTTCTACCCATAGCAACACTGCGATATCAGTGTAGAGTTGGGGATAGTAGGCCATCAATCGAATGGCATGCTCCGGCCAATCCTCTCCTCCAGCATGCATCAAATAGATCCTGAGTTTTGGATACTTCACCAGCACATCTTCAATCAGGTAAGGATCACCTAATTTAAGCCTTGCTTTGGGAGCCCATGTGTGCGTACCTAGTGGTTCACCACCACCCGTGTGCACAGCAACTGGGATATCATATTGTTCACAGATTTTCAGATAGGGCTGCCAAATGGAATCACTTAAAGTAGTCCCGCTGTAGTAAGGGCCTAATTCTCCAAAAATTTCAATTTCACCGGCTTTGACCATTTGCTCAAACTTGACAATATCCATCCCATGATCATCAGGCAAAAAACTCAAAACACCCCGGATCACTCTGTTGTCTTTATCCTTGTCCTTCCAATTTTTCACACTTTCAGGATTTCCACTGACCACGGCTTTGACGATATTGAATCGTTCAAATGCCGCAAAAGTCTCCATTCGATGTTGTTCTGCATTGACAGATCCTTTCACCCCATAATGGTCGGCGGGGGCTTCCCGCTCACCAAAGTCACTGTCAGTGTAAGAATGGATATGCATGTCAATGATTCTGGTTTGCGATACGGCTACCAGCGTAGGTAAAACTGCGAGGGCTAAAAGAGCTACTATCTTTTTCATGTGATTATAATTTTATTTTTAAAGGCCATATGGAATCTCGCTTCATGTATAATCATACCAGTGTGTGTCGGATACGACATGCCTGTCTGCCACAGGCAGGCTCGATTTCATTTTGTCCATTTTCATTCCTTCAGCCGATTGTATTTCCTCAGGACATCTATCAACAAACCATGAGGTAATGCATAAGACTTATTTCCATTGATTCCTTCCAT
>CAYTXN010000335.1:0-3766 GCA_964441195.1 uncultured Limnohabitans sp. | reverse complement strand
TAGCTAAGCACACGAGCATTTTTATTATCAACCACTTTGGAGAAAGATTTTCTGAGTCAGAGAATACTATTCTCCAACGATTCGGAAAAGTCTTTGAGCAATCCTACACCCGATTTCTTGACTTGCAAAAAGCTGAACTCCAGGCTAAAGAAGCTCGAATTGAAGCAGCTTTGGAACGTGTAAGATCACGTTCCATGGCGATGCACAGGACTGATGAATTACAGGAAGTAGTGCGGGTTGTGGCCGAAGAGTTAAAGAACACTGGGGTAATCCTTGATACATGGGGCGCTGTGATCTGTACCTATTTCCAAGATTCCAAAGATGTATTGCACTGGACAGCAAGCGAGGACCCTGCTAACCCTTCAATTGCTTTTTTATTGCCCTATTTCAAAGATGAATTGTTCGATGAAGCCTGGGAATCAAAAGAAAGGGGCGACAGCTATTTTGCTAAAGTATTTTCGTTTGAAGTCAAAAATGCTTTCTTCAATCATGCCTTTGAGCATTCCGACTACCGGCAACTCCCAGACGATTACAAAAAACAAATTTTAGAAAGCGAAACTCATGGAATAGCCTGGGCCTGGGCAAAAAATTCTGCAATCATGATACCTTCCATTCAGGGTGATCTGCCATCTGAAGATGAAAAAGAAATCCTGATTCGTTTTGCCAAAGTTTTTGAACAGTCCTTTATCCGTTTTCTAGACCTTCAAAAAGCCGAAGCGCAGGCCCGTGAAGCGCAGGTAGAAGCAGCGTTGGAAAGAGTGAGAAGCAGGAGTATGGCCATGCATAAAAGTGAGGAACTGGCTGAAGTTTCACTCATTTTGTTTGAACAGGTTGAAAAACTTGGCATTAAGACCTGGTCAACCGGTTTTAATGTTTGGTTGGAAGACGATACATCTTACATCGATTGGGTAGTTAACAGTGCAAGCGGAAAATTTTTAGAACCCTACAAAGTTGATCTCACTGCTCATCCTTCCTTCATGGAGATAAGTAGCGCTAAAAAACAAGGAGATGATTTTTTTGTACATGAAACTGAAGGTGAAACGTTAGAGGAACTTTATCGCCTTCTTTCCCAGATGGCGAAAACTCAATTAGAGGATATTGTTAAAGCAGGTTTTCAACTGCCAGAACATCAAATTAATCACTATGTATTTGGTTCTAAGGTGAGCCTGATGTTTATAACTTTCGATCCTTGTCCTGAATCTCATGATATTTTCAAGCGTTTCGGAAAAGTTTTTGAACAAACCTATACCCGATTTTTGGATCTTCAAAAAGCAGAAGAACAGGTTAGGGAAGCGCAGATAGAAGCAGCTTTAGAGCGGGTGCGAAGCAAAACAATGGCCATGCATTCCAGTGCCGATGTGGATATCACGGTAATTACACTTTTTGAAGAATTGGTCAAACTAGGAGTAGATAAATCCATCCGATCTGGTATTGGAATTTTCAATCAATCCGGATTTGTGGAAGTCTGGACGGGTTCCATCAATTCTGACTCAGGGCAAACTTTTCTTGATAAAGGTGTTTTGGAAATGGGATTGCACCCTATGTTGACAGAAGTGAAGCATGCATGGGAAGCAAAGCAATCAACCCATACCTATGAACTGGCAGGAGTTGATTTGATCAAGTACTTTAAAGCAGTTAACGATGCCCCTGATTATTCCATTCAGGTGGATTTTGAAAAATTGCCTGAAAAAATCATCCATTATGATTTCTTCTTCCCGGATGGATTTCTCTTTGCCTTTTCTCCGGTTCCTTTTTCTGATGAGACAGCAAGACTATTCAGTCGTTTTGCGGCAGTTTTTGCCCAAACTTACCGGCGCTTCCTAGATCTACAAAATGCCGAAGGTCAGGCGAGGGAGGCCAAAGTCGAAGCCGCCCTTGAAAAAGTCCGTTCCCGCACCATGGGCATGCAGAGTAGTGAGGAACTTCCTGAGGTAGCAAATCTCCTTTTTACTGAAGTGAGAGCACTCGGAATCCATGCATGGAGCTGTGGATATAATATTCTCGCTGAGGATAAAAAATCAGCTACCTGCTGCATGAGTAGTGAGGGAACTCTTCAAACGCCCTTTCAGCTTCGGTTATGGGGTGAAGCCTCTTTTGATGAAATGGGTGAATTCGTCTTGAGTGATAATACAATGTTGGTCCAGGAACTTGGCGATAAAGCGTTGGAGGAGCACTATGCATACATGAAATCATTCCCTGACCTGAAACCCACTTTTGATCACATTGATGCACTTGGACTTTCCCTACCAACCTATCAGATCAACCACCTCTGCAAATTCAACAGTGGATTTATCCTGTTCATCACCTATGAAAAGGTGCCCGAAGCCCATGCCATTTTCAAACGCTTTACCAATGTTTTTGACCAAACCTACACTCGATTCCTTGACCTTCAAAAAGCAGAAGCACAAGCAAGAGAAGCCCAGATCGAAAATGCACTGGAGAAAGTCCGCTCAAGGTCATTGGCGATGCAAAGTCCCGATGAACTGATCGAGGTGGCTCAACTGCTCCGAGAGGAAATGGGCGCATTGGGTGTAGAAGAACTGGAGACCAGCTCTATTTATATCCATGATGATGACAGTAATACAACGCAATGTTGGTTTACGATTAAGAATTCCCAAAACCCAGGAAAGGCAATAACCGACCAAATGACTCTTGACCTTCAGGACACCTGGGTAGGAAGGAAAATGCTTGATTTTTATCACTCTCCTTCCAATCAGACATCCATTCTGATGCAGGGTGAGCAACGAATTGAATGGATCCGCTACTGCGAAGAAAAAACTGAGCTTTTTGGAACCAGCAATTTTTACGGAGAGACTATTCCTGATCGCACCTATCATTTGTACAAATTTTCCAACGGCTACATCGGTGCCGCAGCTCCCGGAGAGATTTCGACTGAAAGCTGGGAGCTTTTGAAACGGGCCACGGCAGTATTTTCATTTGCTTATACCCGTTTCAGGGATTTACAAATAGCCGAAACCAGTGCTCGGGCCGCAGTGCGACAGGCTTCTTTGGACCGTGTCCGTGCAGAAATTTCTTCGATGCGGCATGTTGATGATCTTGACAGAATTACCCCGCTTTTCTTTCATGAACTGACTACACTGGGTATTCCATTTATCCGCTGTGGGGTATTTATCATCCAAGAGAAGCAGAAAATTGTTGAGGCCTATCTTTCCTCACCGGATGGCAACTCGCTTGGCGTTTTAAGACTTCCTTATCAGGCCAGCGAACTTACCTATCAGACCGTGGAGGCCTGGCGAAAAGGTGTGATTTACAGACAGCACTGGAATAAGGAGGACTTTATCCAATGGATCAACCAATTGATGGAAGAGGATCAGATCCAAGATAGCAGCACCTATCAGGGGACCGCTGCTCCTCCCGAATCCCTTGATCTGCACTTTGTTCCTTTCAAACAGGGAATGCTCTACGTGGGTGCAGTGAATCCTCTGGAGGAAAATGAATTGGAATTGGTACAGGCACTGGCCAAAGCTTTTTCCATAGCCTATGCACGGTACGAGGATTTTGTAAAGCTGGAACAAGCCAAAGCAGAAATTGAGTCGGCAATGATTGAACTCAAAGCGACTCAATCCCAACTCGTCCAACAGGAAAAACTCGCCTCCCTTGGTCAGCTTACCGCCGGCATCGCCCATGAGATCAAGAACCCGTTGAATTTTGTAAATAACTTCTCCGAAGTCTCGATGGAATTGATCGAGGAAGCAAAGGAGGAAAGAAGCAAGAGCCAAGAAGCAAGAGACGAGACTTTGGTGGA
>CAYTXN010000334.1:0-3786 GCA_964441195.1 uncultured Limnohabitans sp. | reverse complement strand
ATTCATTAGCCCGGTCAAAGGATCGGGCTTTTTTTGAAATGGTTTCCCACAGATTCTCACAGAAAAAAACACAGATTTCCGCGGATCAGTCTTCCTGGTATTCAGGAAATAATTATCAATTGTGGTGTTGAAAATTTTCTGCCTACTGCCACTGCCTACTGATTACTCTCACTACTCCTCCAGCTTTTTTGCCATTGTTCGTTCAAAACGCTCTAGGAGGCGAACGTATCTTTTTCGGATGTTTTCTAAAAAGTTGGCTTGTGTATCAATGCTGTAAACCGGATTGTATTGGATACGGTCGATGATCATGTCAAGCCAAGATTTTCCGTCATCGATCAGTTCGGCATGGAAAGCTTCGACGGTTGCGTCTCGGGAACCTGAAAAAGGGCCTTTTTTATGTTTTTCGAAAAATTTGGCAATGACCTTCAGAGCTAATTCATGTGCAACTTCGAAATGGATGATCAAATCCCTTGAGTGGGTTTCAGTGTATCCGTTTTTTTCTCCTCGGCTGGCATAGATTACCAATTCCTCCAATGCGGTGCTGAATTCTTCGAGGCATTGCTCACAAGTTTGGGGTAGGGTCTTCATTTTGGTTTAATTCTATGATTTTAATTTAGAGAAAAATACCATCTAAACCGAAAAATATGCGGTTGGACTTTCAGACTCCAACCGCAGTTCCCTTTATTTCACATTATAACTCTGCATAAATGGCTGACCGCTTGGAGCGACACCCTCCAGCCTTAGTTTTCCACTGAATTCTTCTAAATATTTTCCTGCAGCTTTCGGGTCTTTGGCAGGGATTTGATTGATATGTGTGATTACAAAGCCGTCTCTAAAACCCAAATCCCTCAGATATCCTCTCGTCATCGAAGTTATCTTAACCCCATAGGGGATCTTTAGACGGTCTTTTTCAATCGTGTTGACGGCTTCTAGTTTTGCGCCCAAAAGTCCTGAGGTGAAAAATTCACGCTTGATTACACCTTCTTCACCTTCCAGATTTTGAAGGGTAATTTCTGCGGATTTCAGGCTTCCATTTCGCATATATTCGATGTTCACTTTATTTCCGGGATAGAAATAGGAGAGCGCTTCCTCGAAACTTCCCTTGCCAGTGATTTTCCAATCGTCGATTTTGGTGATCACATCATCTTTTTGAATTCCAGCTTTTTCAGCTGCCCCTGTGCGGAGAATATGCGTCACGATGACTCCATCCAGTGACTTTAACTTCATTTCCTCTGCCAATTCTGGAGTTAGCTCCACCACGTCAACTCCCGGAATTGCTTTTTGAACTTCCCCGTATTTGATTAAATCATTTGCAATTTTTAAAGCAATATCCACTGGAACTGCAAAACCATATCCGGTGTAGGAACCCGTTCTTGAGAGGATTGCTGTATTGATTCCTACTAATTCTCCATTGACATTGACCAATGCTCCTCCAGAGTTTCCTGGGTTGATTGGCGCGTCAGTTTGGATGAAGCTTTCCAATGGGAAATCTCCGCCGAGAATGTTGATTTGCCGCTCTTTGGCGGATACGATTCCAGCAGTAACTGTAGAAGTCAGGTTAAATGGGTTTCCAACGGCCAACACCCATTCGCCGATTTTTAGGTTTCGGCTGTTGCCTTTTTTTATTTCAGGTAGATTATCCGCCTCAATTTTGAGCACTGCGATGTCCGTATTTTTGTCAGTGCCTACGAGTTTGGCGGAGTAGGTCCGCTTTTGATGTACCACTTCAATAGTTTCAGCCCGATCGATCACGTGATTGTTGGTGATAATGTAGCCGTCCTTGGAAAGGATCACGCCAGAGCCTGTGCTTACCTGTTGGGAAGGACCAGTGCCAAAGAAATAGTCAAACATGCTATATCGCCTTGGATCCGTGCCGGAAAAATTTTTGATAAAAACGACCGATTCGGTGCTGTTTTGCGAAGCTTCTACAAAAGAAACGGGAACATTTGCCGGTAACGTTGGAATTTCTGACCGATAAGTAGCTGCAAACTGCATTTCGCTTTTCTCCGGTTCAAAAAAATTGGTATCGCTAATTTGTGGTGAATTGATTTCCATAAGAGACCAACAAGCCGCTCCAGCAATCCCTGCCAGAAAAGGCAATCCGATAGATTTGATGAGTGAGTTCATAGTATTTTAAATTACTCAATAAGCGAGCAGATAGTTTCTTTACAATTATTCCTTCACAATTTTTAAGAGGAGTTGTAGTGGCAAAAACACCAAAAATCATCCCAATCCCCAAAAAGTGACGAGATGTACAAGGAAAAGTCTGGTCAATTGGTAATTTTGTCAGCCTGAATAGGAACTTTAGCCAAAGGCTGGAGTTTTGTTCAGGTTGTAAACCCCTTCGAATGACAGAAATTAAGCGCGTAGCCATCCTGGGAAGTACCGGAAGTATCGGCACTCAGACCCTAGAGGTGATTCGTCAGCATCCCAAAACTTTTTCAGTTGAGGTTCTTACTGCCCAGAATAATTGTGATTTACTCATTGCCCAAGCCTTGGAATTTAATCCCAATGCTGTGGTCATTGGAAATGAGGCGAATTATCAAAAAGTAAAGGATGCCCTAGATCCTCACGACATCAAGGTTTTTGCCGGTCAAAAAGCAATTGCACAAATCGTAGAAATGGATACTATCGACACGGTCTTAACCGCTTTGGTGGGGTATTCTGGTTTGATTCCAACAGTCAATGCAATCAAAGCAGGCAAGCAAATTGCGCTAGCGAATAAGGAAACGCTTGTGGTGGCGGGAGAAATAATTACAGCTCTGGCCAAAGAAAACCGAGTCAATATTTTCCCGGTTGACTCTGAGCATTCGGCGATTTTCCAATGTCTGGCAGGAGAATATCACAACCCAATCGAGAAAATCATCTTGACTGCTTCAGGTGGACCTTTCCGAGGAAAAGATCGTGCTTTTCTAGAAACTGTCACTCGGGAGCAAGCACTCAAGCATCCAAACTGGGATATGGGAGCAAAAATCACGATTGATTCAGCTTCTTTGATGAACAAAGGCTTGGAAGTAATCGAAGCAAAATGGCTTTTTGGATTGAAAACCGAACAGATTGAGGTGGTCGTCCATCCACAAAGTATCATCCATTCTTTGGTCCAATTTGAGGACGGCTCGATCAAAGCACAACTTGGATTACCAGATATGCGTATCCCGATTCAGTTTGCCCTCAGTTTCCCGGATCGGCTAAAAAGCGACTTCGAACGCTTTAACTTCATGAATTACCCACAATTAACCTTCGAGCAGCCGGATTTGAAAACATTTCGGAACCTTCAGCTGGCATTTGATGCTTTAGCAAGAGGAGGTAATGCTCCCTGTGTCCTAAATGCAGCCAATGAAATTGCGGTGGCCGCTTTTCTTAACAAGGAAGTCGGATTTCTCGAGATGTCGGATCTGATTGAAGAAACTCTACAAGAAGCAACCTTTATTGCACGGCCTAGTTTGGAAGATTATATCGGAACAGACGAGGAAGCAAGAACAATTACAACACAACTAATTAAGCGTAACAAATAATGGAAACATTGATTATGGTGGGCCAACTGCTCCTGGGATTATCGATCCTGGTAGGGCTACATGAATTGGGTCACTTGCTTACTGCCAAGATGTTTGGCATGAGAGTAGAGAAATTTTCGATCGGTTTTCCTCCCAAAATCGCTGGATTTCAGTGGGGAGAGACCGAATATTCGATAGGAGCGATTCCGCTGGGAGGATTTGTGAAAATCTCCGGAATGATAGACGAATCCGTAGATACCGAACAGATGGCTTCAGAGCCACAGCCTTGGGA
>CAYTXN010000333.1:0-3811 GCA_964441195.1 uncultured Limnohabitans sp. | reverse complement strand
ATCACCATGGGTTGCTCCAAAAACCTGGTGGATTCCGAAGTCCTTTTGACCCAACTCAGAGGTAACGGAATCAATGCCAGCCACGAGTCTAACTCTCAGGATAACAACATCATCATCATCAATACCTGTGGTTTTATTGACAATGCCAAGCAGGAATCAATCGATACAATCCTACAATATGTTGATGCCAAAGAGCAGGGCTTGGTGGATAAAGTATATGTGACAGGCTGTCTATCTCAGCGGTACAAAGACGATTTGGAAAAGGAAATTCCTCAGGTAGATGCATTTTTTGGTACGCGGGATTTGCCTGCGATTTTGAAAAAATTCAAGGCAGATTACAAGCATGAATTAGTAGGGGAGCGTCTCTTGACTCATTCGGCGCACTATGCTTACATGAAGATTTCCGAGGGTTGCGATCGACCTTGTTCATTTTGTGCCATTCCCCTGATGCGTGGCGGGCATATTTCCAGACCAATTGAAGAATTGGTCAAAGAAGCCCAACATAAAGCAGCCGGAGGAACCAAGGAATTGCTACTGATCGCCCAGGATTCAACCTATTATGGCTTGGATATTTACAAAAAAAGAAACCTCGCCGATTTACTTCGAAATCTATCCGACGTCGAGGGAATCGACTGGATTCGCTTGCATTATGCTTATCCGACCGGCTTCCCGATGGACGTGATCGAAGTGATGAAGGAGAGACCGAATATCTGCAAATACCTGGATATTCCTTTGCAGCACGGTTCAACTGATGTGCTCAAAGCCATGCGCCGAGGTACCACCCGTGAAAAGCAGGAAGAACTCATTCACAGCATCCGGGAGATGATTCCAGAGATTGCCATACGCACCACTTTGATCGCTGGACATCCGGGTGAGGGAGAAAAGGAATTTCAGGAAATGGTAGACTTTGTTGCTCGAATGAAATTTGAGCGACTGGGAGTTTTTACTTATTCCCATGAGGAAAATACCCATGCTTATGGGATGGAGGACAAGCTTTCCCAGGAAGAAAAGCAAAACCGAGCAAATTACCTGATGGAAGTCCAAGAGCAAATCAGCTACGACTTGAATCAGGAAAAAATCGGCAAAACCTACAAAGTCCTGATCGACAAAAAAGAAGGTGGACACTTTGTCGGCCGAACAGAATTTGACTCCGTGGAAGTAGACAACGAGGTCCTGATTGATGCTTCCAAATTCTATTGCAGAGTGGGAGACTTTGTCCAGGCAAAAGTTTTTGAGGCGACGGAGTTTGATTTGTATGCGACGGTGGAGGGGTGATTTTTGAATTAAGCGATTGAAAATGTGAGATTTGATTTCTTTTAGTTTTTTGTATTTTAGAATGAAATCAATCGGAGTCGTATGATAATTTTTGTTCTATTTTTTTTAGGGATGCCTTTGCAAACCCATTTACTGGATACTGGATACTTCTATTTTGGCAACACCAATCTGATCGGAGTAGGCCCTTTAGAAGATGGTCAGAAATCAGGTCAATGGAGAGTTTATTCCAAAATTGATCCTGAAGACAATCCACAAAGCTCCTTACTTCAGGCGGATCCCATTGAGTTTGAAAAAAACTTTCAAAAGGAATTTCCTATGTTCATAATGAACTTTGAAGAAGGGATTCCCAATGGGTCTTTTTTGGAAAATTATCAAAATGGGAAGCCCAAGATTATTACCAATATGCAAGATGGAATCTTTGATGGTGAGTTTGGCGAGTTCTATGAAAGTGGAGAAATGCGCATGACTGGTAGGGTTATTGGTGGCAAAAAAGAAGGAGAATGGAAGGAGTTTTTAAAATCCGGAGAAGTCATATCCTCGCAGTTTTATAGTCGGGGAGTTCTGGAAGGGAGATCGGTACGATATTTTCCTGGTGGCCAAATTAATTGGGAAGGAATATTTAAAGAGGGGAATTTGGATGGTCCTTATGTATTTTATCTACCTGATTCCACAATAAAACAAAAAGGCCTATTTGCAAACGGTGTTCGAGTTGGAGAATGGTTGGAGAGATTGGAAATCATGTCCGATTTTTACCGAAAGGGCAGTTACAAAAATGGCTTCAAAGAAGGCGAATGGCAACTTGTTAACATTGAAGGAAAGTTTTTGCAATCAGAAATATACGAACAGGGCAAGCTAATTTCTCTAGGGCAATTTCAAACATCAAGTAATGTACTTGATAAGGGAAAGGTGAGAAATGGACGTGGACAGCGATACTTTTATGATAATGAAGGAAATATTCTTGCCAAGGGAAAAGTTGCCAAAGGAACTGAAAATGGAATGTGGTTCTTTTACTTCCCTGAATCCAACCGAATTTCCGCAACAGGTAAGCTAGAAGGTTCTGAACGGGTAGGTACTTGGAATTTTTATAGCTATGATGGAGAAATTATCGATCAGACGAAATATGAAAAGTATTCGCAATTTGCCAAAGAGAAGGAGTCGGGAAATGATGATCAAAATTCAAGAGGCCAAAGGTACATTCCGGGAATAACGGGAAGTCCATCCATGGATCCTTTCAGTTCAATGCAATTGAATATGAACATGATGGGACAATTTTTGAAGTAATTGTCTATCCAGTCTATTTCCCGAAATAGTAAATAGGTTAGTAGAAAGGCCTGATTGCATTAATTTTTGCCCTTTCCTCCACATCCCGTATTTTAGCCGACTTAAATCCTCCGAATGAAGCTGATCGAAGTTGCCACGCCTGCCCATCAAAAAGAATTCATCGAGATGGCGGTACAGCTCTATAAAAATGAAAAGAACTGGATCCGACCAATCGATGCGGATATTGAAGGGCTTTTTCACCCCGAAACAAATAAGCTTTTCCGAAATGGTGCTAAATCAAAGCGCTGGTTACTTCAGGATGAAAAAGGATTGACCATCGGTCGAGTAGCGGCTTTTATCAATCCCAAAATGAAGGAAAAGCAACCGACCGGAGGAGTGGGATTCTTCGAGTGCATTGATGACCAAGTAGCAGCTTTTTTACTTCTGGACACCGCAAAAGAATGGCTTCAAGCAGAAGAAATGGAAGCCATGGATGGCCCGATCAACTTTGGCGAGCGAGATAAATGGTGGGGACTTTTGGTCGATGGATTTTCAGAACCCAATTACAACATGCCTTGGAATTTTCCATACTACCAGAAGTTCTTCGAGGACTACGGGTTCCAACTTTACTTCAAGCAGTACACATATATGAGGCCGGTGCAGGATTTGGGTTTTGACGAAAAAATGATCCAGCGCGCTAATGCCATCATGGCAAATTCGGATTATTCATTCCGATACATCAAAGGGAAAGAATTGCAGGACAAAGCGCCGGAGTACTTTATGACGGTGTATAACAAAGCGTGGGCACGCCATATGGGCAAATCAATTGCTCTGAAAGAAGCCCAGTTGATGTTTGGAAAAATGAAACCTATCATCGATCCACGCTTAATCTATTTCGCCTTCTTCAAAGGTGAACCTGTTGGCTTTTTTATTCAAATCCCTGAAATCAACCAGATTTTCAAACATGTGAATGGGAAAATGGACCTAATTGGCAAATTGAAATTCCTTTGGTATAAGACCTTTTTTCCACCCAATAAAATGCTCGGCTTGGTTTTTGGCGTAGTGCCGGAACATCAGAGCAAAGGTGTCGAAAGCGCCATGATCATCAGCTATGACAAGATGAGTGGCAAAGCCTCTTTTCCATATAAAACCATCGAAATGAACTGGATAGGGGACTTTAATCCCAAAATGATGCGAGTTTGCGAACAGCTTTTGGCAACAATTTATAAAACACACCACACCTATCGGTATTTATTCGATCGGGAAAAGCCGTTTG
>CAYTXN010000332.1:0-3815 GCA_964441195.1 uncultured Limnohabitans sp. | reverse complement strand
CTAATCTCCACAAACACCTAAATTCACATTATAATGTGATAAAGCGATTTGAAAAGAAATTCTGAAGCCTATTTTCATCAAAATTCATATTATAGTGTGATTTTTATTGGATTTTCATTAAAACCGAAATAGATTAGCGTAAAAATCACATTATAATGACAATTAAAGAAATGGGATCTGTCATTCGGGAACGAAGAAAGTTATTGGGAATCAATCAGCCTGCATTGGCTGAGATGGCCCAAGTAAGTATAAATACGCTCTATAAATTGGAGAGAGGCGAGGCAAACCCTTCAGTTAAAATATTAAACCAACTGGCGGAAGTTTTGGGATTGGAGCTCAATCTTGGCATTAAGAAACTTGATTTATGAGAACCGCTGAAGTATTGCGAGACGGGGAGCGGATTGGGCTTTTGATCAAAGAAAGTTCCAAGCGATATATATTTCAATATGATGATACCTGGTTCAACAATCCAAAAAATCCATCTGTAAGTCTTACCCTACCTAAAACCAATAGGGAATTTGTTTCCGATCATTTATTCCCATTCTTCTTCAACATGCTCTCTGAAGGGGTAAATCTGAAACTCCAAGCCAGAAGGTATCAAATAGATGAAAACGATTATTTCTCTTTGCTACTTCAAACAGCCACCACTGACACCATTGGCGCTGTCACTCTTAAAGAAATTATGGAATGAATCTTCAGCTCAAGAACTGCCCTATCACCCTCACCTCCGGATTCGAAGGCTACAGCCCAATAGGATTAAAACAGCTATTCGGTGGAAAGAAGACTTCATATTTACTTCCATATGAAAGTCATCAGCCCGAAAATGAGGCTGAAATGGAAGAGATGCTTGAAAACAGAAAACGGATATCAATTTCCGGAGCACAGGAAAAGCTTTCGGCTATTTGGGAAAAGGGATCGGTAAGACTGACGAAGAAAGGTGAACAAGGAACCTTTATTCTAAAGCCTTTTCCAAGAGATATGGAACGAGTAGACATGGTACCTGCAAACGAGCATTTGACAATGCAGATTGCCAAACAGGTTTTTGGATTACGAGTGGCTGAGAATGGATTGATTTTCTATCAAAACGGCGAACCAGCATATATTACCAAACGATTTGATATTGATTACTCAACTGGGAAAAAGCTTGGAAAAGAGGATTTTGCAACCTTGGCAGGAAAGACCAAAGAAACTGATGGAGAGGAATTCAAATACAATTACAGCTATGAAGGAATAGCTGATCTTATCAAAAAATATGTAGGAGCCTACCCTTTTGCATTAGAGGAGTTTTTTAAGCTGATGGTTTTCAATTTCCTGTTTTCAAACGGAGATGCACATCTGAAGAACTTTAGTCTCCTTGAAATCTCACAAGGTGACCACATGCTAAGTCCTGCTTATGATTTAGTAAATACCCGCCTTCATGTAAAAGATCCTGAACTCGCCTTAAAAGACGGTTTATTCAAGGATGATTATTACTCCCAAAGCTTTGAAGCCAATGGGTTTTTAGCGTATGACGATTTTTGGGAATTTGGATTGAAAATTGGCTTAATCAGGTCCAGACTCGCCAGGATTTTGAATGAATTCCGCACCCCAAAATCGGAAGTTGGAGATTTGACCGAAAGAAGCTATCTGGACGAAACTTCCAAGAAACTTTTCTTAGATACTTATCAGACCAGACTGAAGGCATTGAACAATTCCTTTTTGAAGTTGATTTGAAAAAGAAGTGGCATTAATTGCCACGCATTTTTGATCTGGAAGGACTTTCAGTTCTTGTAGTGAATCAGCTAACTTTTTAGCAGGAGTTGAAATATTCGTTCAATTACGAAATGATATCGTTGTTATTAGTTCAATAAAACAATGTTGTACTATTACAATAAAACAATGCTGTATTAAACCAACAACAAACATAGGATCCAAAGATTCCGATTAAGGATTAGAAATCCAGTAGTCTTCGAGCTATTTACTTGTCACAAATTGTGAAAAGCAGATTAAAGACATTTAATTGGAAATCAAGTTTGCATCAAAACAGAATATGGTAAGTCATCGGCCAATCACCAATTAAGGATTTTAGTCGAAGGAGCAGAAAAGGGTTTTCAGGTTCGAATTCCCACTTTGCCGTTCATCCCAACTTTTTCAAAAAAAACGGGGTCAGAAAAATCGAGACCTATACCTTTTACCCACTTACAAATCTCTGTTTATGAGGTCATTAAGACCGATTATTCGAATCCCTCCTCCTCCTCCTCTGCTTTTAGTTAATCAAAAGATTCGAAAAGCCCCAAATTTTAGCGATTTGGGGCTTTTTATTTTTAGACTTAACTTGGATTTCAGTAGAATATTCGGATTTGAAAGGGTTTTATCGAGACCTATCCCATTTTCAATCGAGACCTATTTTCTGGTGAGCTTTTTGGTGATTGTGGAAAATCACTGGGTTAGCCAATAGGTCATGAATAGTTTTTTCCATCACATATAAATAAATCAATCGAAAATCGAAATCAACTAATTTAAGGTTTCTCAAATGAGGCAGGCATTCCTCAAAACAGGAATTTTTTTACAGGATAAATATGCTTTTTCCGAGATGTAAAGTCGTAGAAAATCAGAATCTTTCCAATGGACTCCTCAAACCTCAGGCAACCCTTGATCCTGTTGGTTTCGCAAGTTGCCTTTAAGTTAAGTTTGATACCCTTGAAAACAACAAAAAACTGGTGTCCAAGAGAGTTTTAGAAATGAGATTATGGATTTCAAAGTTTCAAAAAAATTCAAGAAAAATTTAATTCAGTTTCCTGAAAAATTGATAACCACAATGTAAATTTTTAGAAGACCAAATTGAAACTTTCCAAAATCTCTTGGCTTAATTACTGTAAATGTGTGGTCAAATTAAGAACTGGGCGAATTAGTGAATCATCACTTTTTCGGACAGTATTTCTAACCTTGCTAGTTTACAGGGATTTGAAGATACATATCAAATTTATGGTCAGTTTACGTTGCAAATTGGTTGTTCAGCAGCAGCTGGACCGAATTGGCATTCAATATTTGTCCATAGACCTTGGCATGGTGGAGACTGAAAACACAATTCCGAAAGATCAAATTGAGGAGCTGAGAAATAGCCTACAACTTGTTGGATTGGAGATACTTGAGAATAAAAAAAGTATTTTAATCGATAAGATTAAAAGTGGAATCATAGAAATGATTCGTTGTAGTAAAGATGAGCTCAGGGTAAATCATTCTGATTTCATCAGTAAAAAAGTCGGCTACGATTACACTTATTTATCCAATATTTTTTCAGAGGTAGAAGGCATAACCATACAGCAGTTTATAATCATCCACAAAATTGAAAAGGTAAAGGAGTTGCTACATTACGGCGAACTTTCCCTGACAGAAATTTCCTACCTACTGAATTATAGCAGTGTTTCACACCTTTCTACCCAGTTTAAAAAGGTAACAGGATTCACACCTTCATTTTTTACTCAATTGAAAAAAAAGAGAAATCAGAAAGTTCTACAAGCTGATAATTTTTTAGTCAAAAAATCATCTAAAAGAATAGCGGTGTTAGAAGACCGGAAAAAATAGTCATTTTTTTTACCCGAATTGGATAAAAAAAGCAGCTCTGAATATTCAGAACTGCCTTTGTAATAGAAAACCAAATTAACTGCCTCGGATCGGTAATATTTACTTAGCCGGAGTGATATCAATAATTACCGTGCGATTATAAGCGCGCTCCTCAGGAAACTTGTTCTTGAACGGAGATACCGTTTCATCCTCTCCTAGTCCATTTACCACAAATTTCACATCAGTCCTTCCAGCCTTCGTCAGGCTTTTTT
>CAYTXN010000331.1:1880-3834 GCA_964441195.1 uncultured Limnohabitans sp. | reverse complement strand
CACCGCGCCCTTCTGACCAATGTTTTGTCTAGTCTACTAAAAATTCAAACCTCAATTCGCATTTCGTCGAAATTTTAAAGAACACTCAAAATCATCAGATCAAATGATTTGAAAGAATGAAAATTTGATTGGTTGTTATTGATAACCTAATCAGAATTTTCGAGTTAAGCCAATGATAGGTATTCAATCAATACTTTTTAGAAAGCTTTTCCTATGGAGTTATCTCAAGATATAAAAAATCAAGTCATCACTTTTACTCTTTTCCGATTTGAGGGATTGCAAGCATTCTGGATTTTTGGACAGATGCAAAAATCCATTAAAGACTTCAAAAAAGTGGCAGGCTTGGAATTCTTCAAGCTAATGGGAAGTGGTGGTAAAAATGGCTTTTCTAAAATGCTGAATGTAAATGTCTATGCCTTGTTGGCCGTTTGGGAATCCGAGCAAACTGCCAAAACCTATTTTGAAGAGTCCAGGCATTTTAAGGAATTTCAAAGTAGAGCTACCGAATTTTGGACCATTTACATGAATACCTGCAAAGCTCATGGCAAATGGTCCGGACTAAATCCATTTCAAACCGCTCAACCCTATGCATCCGGGCCGATTGCAGTTATCACTCGTGCACGGATAAAACTTCGTTTTCTGAGAAAATTCTGGAGCTATGTTCCTTCGGTCAGCAAAAATATGGACGACAGAGACGGGTCCATTTTTTCCATTGGAATCGGTGAATATCCCTGGCTGATGCAGGCCACTTTTAGCCTTTGGGAGGATGAGGAATCCATGCGTAATTACGCTTACCGTTCCAAAGTCCATAGTGAGGTAATCCAGAAAACCCGAGCGCTGGGCTGGTACAGTGAGGAGCTTTTTGCAAATTTTATTCCTTACAAAACTGTGGGTTCATGGGAAGGTGAAAATCCGCTGATGGAGTTGATGAAGGAAGAGGGTTAAGGGTTGATTTGTTAATGACTAATTAGTGCATGCAAATCCTCCAAATGGGTAGCTTTGGATTTTAACCCCAGGCACAAAAAGATCTCGGATTTTCAACCTAGGCGCAACCGAATTGTAAGGAAAAGTAGGTTTATGCCGTCTTCATATAGAGGGCACAAGTTTGAAAACTTGCGCCAGGAGAGTCTATTGATAAGTACTTTAGGTTACAAACCTCGAGGGGCTACAAAAAATCCTGCTTCCGAAGTAGCAGGATTACAAGTTAGGCCCTAATGTGGGACCCAAATTTCAAATCTCAAATTTCAAATTTTTATTTGTTCAGTGCCTCCCACAAAATCTCAACCGGATGCTTGGCTTTTCGGCCGGTACCATCGGTGATTTGGTGACGACAGGACGTTCCTGGGGCAGCAATAATGGTTTCTGCTTCTGCATTTCTCACAGCAGGAAACAGCACCAACTCCCCTACTTGCTGAGAAACTTCGTAATGCTCTTTTTCATATCCAAAACTACCTGCCATTCCACAGCAACCACTAGGGATAGTTTCAACTATATAATTGACGGGAAGAGAAAGTAGCTTCTGAGTCCAATTCAGCGATGACAAAGCTTTCTGATGGCAATGACCGTGAAGTTTAATCTTTTGAGGTTGCGTGGTGAAAGATTCTGCTTTAATATTCCCCGCTGCCACTTCTTGCCCCAGAAACTCATCAATCAACTTGACGTGAAACTTGAGTTTCTTGGCTGCTTCTGCCAAATCCGCACTCACAATCCGTGGATATTCATCACGGAAACTCAGGATAGCTGATGGCTCCAAACCAATCAAAGGCGTATTGCCATCGATGAGTTTATCGAAAATTCGCACATTAGCCTCTGCATGCTTTTTGGCCTTTTCCAACAAACCTTTGGAAAGCGCAGATCGGCCACTTTCCTGGTGATCGACCACCCTCACCTCATAGCCTAATTTTCTCAACAGAGAAATCGCTTTGATACCAATCTGAGTATCGTTGTGATTGGT
>CAYTXN010000331.1:0-1780 GCA_964441195.1 uncultured Limnohabitans sp. | reverse complement strand
GTTTTCATTTCCGGCTCATAGCGCAGAAACTTATTCATCGGAGCAGCGTCCACAATTTTTCCGGGATTAAAAATGTTTTTCGGATCCCATGCGTATTTGATCCTGCGGAAAAGCTCGTAGTTTTTCTCCCCAACCATCAAGGGAATAAAGGCTGCCCTCACACGTCCATCTCCATGTTCACCCGAAAGTGAACCTTGGTATTTCTTCACCAACTTGGCTGAGGCAAGCGAAATCTGGTAAAACTCCTCTACATCATCAGCTTTCTTCAAATTCAAAATCGGTCGAAGATGAATCTCACCAGCACCCGCATGAGCGTAGTGAACAGGCTTTTGGTTGAAGCCTTCCATCATAGCATCCACCTCGTCGATGTAGTCTGCTAAGTCCTCAATATCTACGGCAGTGTCTTCAATGCAGGCCACAGCTTTGGGATCACCCGGAATATTTCCTAGCAAACCCAAACCCGCTGCTCGAAGGGACCAGGCGGAGGCAACTCGCTCAGGTTCAATAATTGGATAAGCATAGCCGTAACCTCCTAATTTCAGATCAGATACAAGCGCTTCCCCTTTAGCCATGGCTTCTTCCAGGGTTTTACCTCGGAATTCAATCATGAGAATTGCTTCTGGATCGCCCTCGACGAAATATCGGTTCTTGGAGTATTCGATGCTTTCTTTCGTACAGTCCAGGATGATTTTGTCCATTAACTCGACCGCAGTTGCAGGATGCTTCATGGCAACTTGAGCGGATTTCATGCTTTCATGAATACTGATGAAGTGCGCCGCAACCACAATTTCAACAGGATCTGGAAGCGGATCGAGGCTGATTTTGATTTCTGTGGTGAAAGCTAAAGTTCCTTCAGAGCCAGTAAGCAACTTACAAAAGTTGAATTTTTCTGTTCCTTCAAAAAGCTCCGCTTTCAGCAATTCATCGACCGCATAGCCTGTATTTCGGCGATGAATAGACTTTTTTGGAAATTGGGAATGGATTTCGGATCGATTTTCAGGATTGTTCAATTCATCAAAAACCTGCCGGTAGAGCGTTCCCTCCAGATCTCTTTGCCCACACTTTCTATCAAATTCGTCCTGAGATATTTCTCCAAAAACCACCTTATTCCCATCACTGAGAATCGTATTCAGCGAAATCACTTTATCCCGAGTCACTCCATAAACGATGGACGTAGTACCTGAAGAGTTATTTCCGACCATTCCACCAATCATTGCACGGTTGGCAGTAGAAGTGATCGGGCTGAAAAATAATCCATGAGGCTTCAGAAAGCGATTCAACTCATCCCGAACCACTCCCGGCTGTACCCGAACCCAGCGTTCTTCATTGTTGAATTCAAGGATTTGGGTAAAATGCTTGGAGACGTCCACCACGATGCCGTTTCCCACACATTGCCCAGCGAGGGAAGTACCAGCTGTTCTTGGAATCAGCGAAGTGTCAAGTTCAGTAGCAAAGTGAATGAGTTTCTGGATATCCGACTCAGTCTTGGGAAAAGCGACGGCCAAGGGCATCTCGCGATACACAGATGCATCAGTGGCGTAAAGCGTCTTGGTCAATGAATCAAACTGAAGAGTTCCATCCAATTGAGTAGAAAGTCGCTCCAATAAAGGCAATAGGTTAGGCTGATTTGAGGGCATAGACAAAAATAGGTTTATGAGGGTGATAAGTGAAATGAGATTGAAATTAAAATGTTCAATTTTCACTGATCAAACTCAATGTTCAAGGTAACATTCACTTGATTGTTGTCCCGAAATTCATTGGGATACTCATTGAATTTGAA
>CAYTXN010000330.1:0-3840 GCA_964441195.1 uncultured Limnohabitans sp. | reverse complement strand
ACCACTTTCCTGTCCTACGAAGCACGAAACCCCTGCTTGCGTATAGGTGATGTTGAACTAAACCTTCGGTAGCTTCTTGGCTTGATTATTGGCATTAGTATTTCAATTAAATCATATTAAAATGTCAACAAAAAAAAGCGACCTGAAGATTTAGGTCAACACACACTGATTGCTCAAGCGCGAGCACAAGTTAAGGGTTTTTCAGAACTCATTGACAAGTTTGAGAAAAAACTTTCTGTCCTCGGACGTAGTCCATCTACGTTTAAGAACTATGCCCGACACATCGCCAAAATGGCTCTTCATTTTGATTGTCTGCCTACTGAGTTGGAAGAAGATCAGGTGACTGATTATCTTCACTTGCTCAAGGAACAACACAACACACCATCTGATTCTTACTTTAAGCATACAGTGTATGGCCTGCGTATGCTATGCAAGGTAGAAGGGTTAAAGCCACATGATATTGGCTTACCGAGTATCAAGGGTCCAAACAAGCTGCCTGTAGTCTTGTCCAAGGAAGAGATGTGGCGCTTGCTCAAATCTCCTGATTTATTGAAACATAAGATTCTAATCGGTTTGCTGTATGGATGTGGTTTAAGATGCAAGGAGGCAAGAAGTGTGCGTTTACAAGACCTTGATTTTGATCGTAAAATGCTGTTGGTAGTCCAGGGTAAAGGCAAAAAAGACCGATACGTTCCACTGAGTGAGCATTTGATCCGAGGGTTAAAACATTATATTGATGCTGAGCGTCCGGACGAATGGTTATTCAATGGTCAGCCTATGGAAAACCGTAAAGGTGGTGATTTTGATAGTCGCTACTCCCAGAAGGGAGTTCAGTGGGCCGTTAGTTCAGCATCCAAAAAAGCTTGCATCATCAAACATGTCAATGTGCATACATTGAGACACACCTTTGCCACTCACTTGCTGGAAGATGGCACGGACATCATGACCCTTAAAGAATTGCTTGGCCATGAGCGAATTGAGTCAACATTGATTTACCTCCATGTTGCACAAAGTGGGCGTTGTAAACCATTCAGTCCTTTGGACACGCTATTTGCAACATGCGCTCCGAGAACGAAGTAGCACACGTATTGTCCCTATCATGGGATAAAGTAGAATCATCAGGTCTAAACAGTTGGCAGGTACGGACACTTCGGGCGATCAGGGCTTGTAGAACTGATGCACTGGGTGGTCATGTAGATTCGTGTGACGGCTGTGGTCATATTCAGATCAGTTATAACAGCTGTAGGAATAGGCATTGTCCCAAGTGCCAGGGTCACAAGCGAGTACAATGGATTGAAGCCAGAGAGTCAGAGTTGCTACCCGTTCCATATTTTCACGTGGTATTTACATTGCCAGATGAATTAAATGCTTTTGCGGTGCATAAACCCAAGATTATCTATGATGCCTTATTCAGAGCAGCGTGGGAGACTATAGAAGCATTCACAGGCAAAGGTAACAAGGCTGGTATGATAAGTATCTTACACACTTGGGGACAGAATTTGTCACTCCATCCACATATCCACTGTATCATTCCCGGTGGTTTTGTGAATCAAGATGGGACATGGAAGTCATCGAAGACTGAAGGCAAATTTCTGTTCCCTGTCAAAGCGATGAGTCGGGTGTATCGGGCCAAATATGTGTCACTTTTGCGAGCATCTGAAATTGAAGTTGATCAAACTACGTATGATGCCTTGTTCAAAAAAGAATGGGTAGTGTATGCTAAGCGCCCTTTTGGGTCGCCCAAGTCAGTGGTGGAATATCTGGGGCGATACACGCATAAAATAGCAATCTCCAATCATCGGATATTATCCATCGATGAAGACACCGTGACGATATCATACAAGGACTATCGTGCAGAAGGTCAAAAGAAAACGATGACGTTAAGCCATGAAGAGTTCATCCGCAGATTTGCTTTGCATATCCTGCCGAAGCGATTTGTAAGAATTAGACACTATGGAATCTTGAGCTCAACTTGGAAGCGATCCAAGTTAACCGACTTACAATCTAAACTCACAGGGATAAGTTTCAATTCACTGCCAGTGGTGCTAAAAGGGTCTTATCATAAAGTATGTCCATGTTGCAAAACTGGGCAGATGATCACATTGCTCACCTTTGGTAGGCGTGGGCCACCGAGTGAGTTTTACAAGTCTGCCTATGAAAAGTCTACTTCCCTAGTTTCAATATGATGTTGGGTAGGGGGCGGTATGCGCCTGAATGATTTAAAAACTTGTAAAAAATACGTTAAGAATCTAAAACTATGAATTACATTACTACAGACCTTTGAATGTGCAATTACAAAGGATCAAGAAAAGTCGGAAACTCTGGCGATATCCCCATATAACACATAAATTTCGTTTTTCAAATCTGGCCCCGCTACCGAAGGTTCCGTTCAACCGGGCGTTCATCGCATGTCCGCTGGACACGACGAACGCTTAATTGTTGTAGCCAGTGGTTCTTCATTACTTCAAAATTTGGTTCACTCTTTTTTCCAAATCATTTAGGTCATTTTTTTCTTTTATCGATTCTTTTCCTAATCGCAACACCATCTCAACGTGATTAATTATTGCCTTTTTGTAACTTTCTCGCTTAGTCAAATTTTGGATAGTTATCAATGCTTCCACAAGTCTTATAATTACAGCCGTGCTACCTGCTGAAAATTGTCTGATTTGATTAAATGCGGCATCCAGTACTCCTTCAAAATCTAAAACATCAGCAATGACTCTAAGTTTTCCGTCTTCGTCAACACGGTATTTTGAAGGGAATTTAGCTTGCGCCAAGTAGCTTAGAGTTGCTGTTAGATTGTCAATACAAGCAATTGCAGTATAAGGGTCATTTACTCCTGGTGATAATGCTCTGGCCGCAATCTCTACCATTTGATGAATCGAAAATTCCAAATCCTGTTGAGAGGTTTTTGTTTTTCCAAAAACAAATTGGGATAGTAGCTCATCAATAGATTCTTCTTGCCAATCCTTGTTTGAAAATACAACACCAATTTCTCCACCCTTCACTAAAAAACTACCCGGTCTGTGTTTTAATTTTAACAAGGAATCATTATTCTCAACTAAAAGCAATAAGGCTTCACTGTCAATATATTGCAGATAACCACTCTTAGTAGACTTGATAGAGATACTTTTTTGATATTCGGAAACTACTTTGTCTTCATCAAAATCTTTTTTTTCCTTGAGTTCATCTCCCATTTTTTCTGGGAAAAGCGTTTCTACTTGTTTGGAAATAAGGTCTGATATATCAGAAATGACTTTGTCGGCCTGAATACTTACTGCAATTTGATGTATAAATACGATAAGTAAAATAATATTTACCACGGCAACCAGAATAGCAAAAAGAATAGAGATGGATGGAATGAAAGTATATCCATTTCCGTCTTTGATAGCATTTAAAACCAAGAGGCAATAAAGATAAGTGGCGATGTATGAACCCAAAACTACTTGGTTGAGGCGCACATACATAAAGTTTTTTATCAGTCTCGGGCCAAATTGAGAAGAGGCAAGAGTCAAAGCAACCAGTGTTACCGAAAAAACTGTTCCTGCCACACCAATCATAGCCCCTGAAATAGTGGATAAAATGCTTCTTGCCGAATCGGAACTATTGACTAAAAAAAAGCGAATCCAACCTTCTTGTGGAATGTTTATAATATTGTCTAATGAAACTAAGCTTACTGATAATACTACTGCTAAACCAATAATTATGACAGGCACAAACCAAAACGTGGCAAGTAATTCTTTCCAGAAAAAGAGCAGTTTTTTCATAATTACTAATTTTAAAACGAAATGGTTATACCGAAGTTTACATCATGATAAAGCTTGTCTATGGGTACGAGAG
>CAYTXN010000329.1:1701-3841 GCA_964441195.1 uncultured Limnohabitans sp. | reverse complement strand
TTTGCGGAGGCATTTGAGATCTGTGAATATGGAACTCAGCCGAGTAAAGAAGAAATTTTGCGATTGTTTCCGATGCTTGACCATTTTCAATGATCAATTGACAATGGTCAATTTTCAGGGATGCTAACAATACATGATCATTGAAACTTGAGTTTGATCATTGATAATTGAACATGTCGTAAAGATGTCGCATGCTCGGCGTTGGAACAGAAACTTAACCAAAAGACTTTTGAAGCGTGAATTTGGGAGAACGGGTAAAAACCTTACGGATAGCTAAGGCTTGGACACAGACAGAACTTGCGGACCGGTGTGGAGTTTCCCTTCGTACCATTCAGCGGATCGAAAGCAATGCGGTGATTCCAAGCATGTTTTCGCTGAAAAAACTAAGCGAGGCGCTGGAAACTAACCTTTCTGAGAGTTTGACTGAATTCACTGAAACCGATTTTCAAACGTCTAACTCAGTCAAAAAAATGAACACTTTCCTCGCTTCCACCTCCGCATTTCTAAGAAGAAATTCCGTCCTGTTTTTGGCTTCTTTAGGAATAATCTCCGCCTTTTTTACATGGAATCAAGAGGAAAGAACCTTCCTCCCTGCCTTTGATAACTTCACGGTATCACTTGAAACCATTAATTGCGGATCCGACACTGAATGTGATATTTTCTTAACCAAATCTGACAAAACCGGTAAAATCCTTTGGCAAAAAACCTATGGAGGTACGAGCTATGACAAGGCTGGCCAAGTGATCAAAACTCCTGATCAAGGTTATTTGATTGTAGGTTCGACAAGCTCTTTCGGGAGGGGAAATTATGATGTTTTGCTGATCAAAATCACTACTGATGGTGAAGTGGAATGGCAGCAAACCTATGGTGGCTTCTTCAACGAATACGGATATTTCGTTTCTGCTTTTTCTTCGGGAGAAGGATTTGAAATCGAAGGAACACAGCAAACGTGCACCACTCCAAATGTATCCAATGACTGCAAAGATTCAGTTTGGAAGTTTCAGGTAGACAATGACGGCCAAAGGATAGGCTAAGATCAATGGATAATGATCAATTTTCGGGGAGAAAACTGTCTACCTATTCATTTTTCCAGTCAATAACCGAGTGAGATTGTAGATTGATAAAGACGATTTTTAGGACAAAATTTGATCCTTTTTCCTAGCAGATTTTACTAAAAAATCTTTTTGCTTTTGATTCGCCATTCATGTAATTTTCTTGAGGTAAGTCAAAGATTATCAGCAAACTAATTTGGCTATTTTTCAAGTTTTTAATTGGCTATTGCTGAGAATTTCCAATTACCGAAATCACTTTTAGTTTTTTAAATCAAACCAAAACTTAACATGAAAACAAATTTCAAATTATCAGCAATTCTATTGTGCCTGGTTTTAGCCGGATGCATAGAAACCAGTCAACAGTCGTTGACAGAAAACAAGTCATTGGCAAACTCTTTAGCCTCGGATGAATCTGATCCAAATGCTAGAAAAGAAGGAGGCAGCACCGGACAAATTTACCTGTCCGTTACAGTGGATCCGCTAATGATTTCAAATGATGGAAGAGGAGACTATGTAAATGGAAAAGACGGAATTTCGGCTCATTTTGTCTCTTCAGATGGTACGTTATCCTTTTCTACAAGTACCGCAAGAATCAAGAATCCAAGAAGATTAACCTTTCCAAATGGTGGAACTTATGCGATTAATCCAAATCTTTCCAACACCTATCTTATTAATGTTTTAGCCAACGATGTTCACCCAGCTCCATATAAAATCCAGGACATACCAGTTGGTGAAAGTCAAATCATGGCCATGAGGGTATGGGGAAGTAGTTCAAGTGGTACAATTGAATTTAGGTTACTTTTCAATTATGGAATTGGGGCAGGTTATGTAACAGATCAAGTTTTGGTAACCAGAAACGATTTAAACACCTGGACTGTAGAATCAACTAATTCCGATGCATCAAATCCTGATGCGACTGCAGCCTTAACAGGTGGAAATAATAAAGACTTTAAAGACTATTACTCTGTCCCATTTAAGCTTACTTTGAGGAAGATTTAATTAATTAAGTCCAGTTAAATTATACTCCTGAAAAAGCCTCTGATTAGAAACCAGAGGCTTTTTTTGATCAAAAATCCCGCTTCTTAAAC
>CAYTXN010000329.1:0-1691 GCA_964441195.1 uncultured Limnohabitans sp. | reverse complement strand
TTCGTTGAGGGATTTGGAGAGAAATCAAATCTCTGAAAAACCCTATTAATTTTAAAAATCCCGCTTCTTAAACACCCGCATCGCAAGCAGATTTGGCCAAAGGACCCAAATAAACAAAGTGCCTCCAGCGATCAGAATTCCCATGGAACTGTTGAAAAACTGCTGGAAAAACGCTCCGGTATAGCCCATTAAAGCAGAGATATCCAATTGCATCAACATCAGAATTCTTCCCAAATCAACAGGATTCAGCATGACCAATCCAAGGGTAACTTTTTCCAAGGGATAATCCGCAAAGCTGTAAATCAGGTAAAGTACAAATCCATCATACACCAAGGAAAAGTAAATCCAAAGACCCAAACTGATACCAATGGCTTTTGCTTTGTCACGTGTCAACACACTGGCGAGAAAGGCGAATCCTGCGAAAACCGCACTCAAAATTACCCCAACAGCCAGTAAAGTGATCAAACTGCTGTCCGCTCCCCATAGTAGCATAGGCAATCCAAATCCGATCAAAAGTGATAAACTCAGCATCAGAATCACGGCTAGAAGTTGGCTGAGAAATACATGCGAGCGCTTCACAGGTTGGGCAAGCATCAGCTCGATAAACTCCAGATTATTGTAAAAGTGGGTCGTAGCAAAAACAGCGGAAATCAGCGGAACGATCATGATCATAATATTCATCAAGCTGAGCGAAACCTTGCTCAAATCATCTGAAACCTGGTAAATCGAAACCGCCACCAAGATCATAAATAAGGTGTAGATCATCGCAAAACGCGATTTCAGAATATCATACAGAGCGTATTTAAGTAGTTTCAACATGGCTCATTTCGCGTTTAGTTGTCTTTTTTTTTAAAGTCCACTGCATCAGTTTGGCAATGGCTGGAGAGAATCGTTCTTCTCCTGTTAATTCTTTCAGACTTTCAATGGTATCGTTGAAATAGACCTCACCTTCGAAAATGTATACTGCCTGATTGCTGAGTTCCTCGAGATCACTCATGATATGTGAGGTAATCAAAATGAGTTTACCGTCAGCTCGTTCTTTTTTGATTTTTGCTTTCAAAATCTCTACAGCAATTGGATCAAGTCCGGCAGTAGGTTCATCTAAAATCAGGATATCCGGAGAAAATAAAAAAGCCAAAGCTGCACTCACTTTTTGACGGGTTCCACCCGAAAGTGTGCCCATTGCTTTGTCTTTCATCTCCTCAATTTCAAAGGCCTCCACCAAATCCAGATCGTATTTTTTGATCTCAGGACGCATGTCTTTCATCATGGAGAAAAGCTGCCCAATCTTCATATTCAAGGGATAACGCCCGATTTGAGGCATATAGCCAATGTCTTGTCTGTAGGAATGACTACCCTTGATAGACTGAGATTTCACCAGAATTTCACCGCTGTCCGGCATGACCATTCCGAGGATGGTCTTGATCAAGGTGGTTTTTCCGCTTCCGTTTGGTCCCATCAGTGCGTAGCTGTTTCCAAGCTGAAACTCCAGATTGAAGTCATTCAGAACCTGTAGCTTGCCAAACTTTTTAGATATGTTTTTAACCGAAATCATAAGGTTTCATTTTTGGGGATTCGTCAATCATTTCGTCGGGTGTCAGTGTCGGGATAATTTTCTCCATTCGATCCAGCAGAGTCACCATAAAACTCCTCCAGAGGATCACTGCAGCAGGGATTTTTTCCACAATCAT
>CAYTXN010000328.1:0-3843 GCA_964441195.1 uncultured Limnohabitans sp. | reverse complement strand
GCTGCTGGTAAGATCCAAGGTGCAATGTTGATCATTGCTGCCTTGATCGAGGTGGTTTCCCTGTTCGCAGCAGTAATTTGCTTGTTGATCGCGCTTAACATCGCGGGCATCAGCTAAAAAAAATTGGAGAGGAATTGGCGCTAGGCCTTTTCCTCTTCTTTATTTTCTATTGAACAATTTGAAATAAAACATAAATCATGGACTTAATATCCCCAGGTTCCGGTCTTATTTTCTGGCAGCTGTTTGGCTTCCTTGGACTGCTTTTCATCCTCATCAAATTTGCTTGGAAGCCAATGCTTGCAGCACTTGAAGAGCGTGAAACCAGCATCGAAAATTCTTTGAAAGCTGCTGAAACAGCGCGGAATGAAATGGCCAATCTGAAAGCAGACAATGAAAAATTGCTTGCTGAGGCGCGTTTGGAGCGTGACGTTATTTTGAGAAAAGCTCAGGAAGCCTCTGTCAAAATGATCGAAGACGCAAAAAATGAAGCTTCAAAAGTTGGCGCTCAGCAAATCGAGAATGCAAAAGCAGTCATCGAAAATGAGAAAAAGGCGGCCTTGACTGAAGTGAAAAACCAAGTTGCGATCTTGACTATTGAAGTCACTGAAAAATTATTGAGAAGAAATTTGACTGACGAAAAAGCTCAGAAAGCGCTCGTTGACGAATTTGTTAAAGAAATAAAGCTTAACTAAGCCCTCATGTCAAACCATAGAGTTGCATACGCTTATGCCAAGTCTCTGATGGAATTGGCCACCGAAAGAGGTCAATTGGAAGAGGTGTTCCTAGATCTGTTGCATTTAGCCGATTTGGCTAAAACAAACAGAGATTTGGAGCTTGCGATGAGAAATCCCATCGTGAATGCGGATAAGAAACTAAAGATTCTGAAAGCACTCTTTGAGAAAAGAGGAACAACAGATGCTACGATGGCATTCTTTGAGATTCTTTGCAGAAAGAATCGAATTGATGTGATCTTGGAAATTGCCAGAGAATTTCAGGCACAATACCGACTGCACAAATCCATCCAAGTAGCGGAAGTGACTACCACTTTTCCTCTGGATAATCATCTTCGTGCTGAGTTTACCAAAATCGTTTTGGAGATCTCCGGAATGAAAACTGTAAACCTTGTCGAAAAAATCAATCCTGACTTGATCGGTGGATTTATCCTAAGGGTAAATGACCGTCAATTGGATGAGTCATTAAGCAGCAAACTAAGAGAATTGAAAGCTGAGTTTTCTGTGAATCACTACGAAAGTAAAATCTAAAAAAAGCATTAATAAACGATAACATGGCAGATATTAGACCTGATGAAGTTTCGGCAATCCTAAGAGAACAACTCGCGGGTGTCAGAACTGCAGCCGAACTTGAAGAAGTAGGTACAGTCCTCCAAGTAGGTGATGGGGTAGCCCGTATCTACGGACTTTCCAAAGCTCAATCCGGAGAATTGCTTGAATTCGACAACGGAATGAAGGCGATGGTTCTAAACCTTGAAGAGGACAACGTAGGTGCCGTATTGTTTGGCGATTCCAAAGAGATCAAAGAAGGCGATACTGTAAAGAGAACCAAGAAAATTGCTTCTATCCAGGTAGGCGAAGGCATGCTTGGTCGTGTAGTGGATACCTTGGGTAATCCAATCGATGGAAAAGGTCCAATCTTAGGTCCTCTTTATGAAATGCCACTTGAGCGTAAAGCCCCTGGGGTAATCTACCGTCAGCCGGTAAACGAACCGCTTCAGACGGGTATCAAGTCTATCGATGCAATGATTCCGATTGGCCGTGGTCAGCGGGAATTGGTCATCGGTGACCGTCAGACTGGTAAGACTGCCGTAGTTATTGATGCGATCATCAACCAAAAAGAATTTTACGAAAAGGGAGAGCCTGTATTCTGTATCTACGTTGCGATCGGACAGAAAGCAAGTACAGTAGCAGGTATCGTGGCAGCTTTGGAAAAAGGCGGTGCGCTTCCATATACAGTTATCGTTTCAGCATCTGCTGCAGATCCTGCTCCAATGCAGTTCTTCGCGCCATTTGCTGGAGCTTCAATTGGTGAATTTTTCAGAGACACCGGCCGTCCGGCTTTGGTGGTTTATGATGACCTTTCCAAGCAGGCAGTTGCGTACCGGGAAGTATCGCTTCTATTGAGAAGACCTCCGGGACGTGAGGCTTATCCTGGTGACGTATTCTACCTTCACTCAAGATTGCTTGAAAGAGCTGCGAAAATCAACAAGTCTGATAAGATTGCAAGTCAGATGAATGACCTTCCTGATTCCTTGAGACCTTTGGTCAAAGGTGGAGGATCATTGACTGCACTTCCTATCATCGAAACTCAGGCAGGTGACGTTTCCGCTTATATCCCGACTAACGTAATCTCGATTACTGACGGTCAGATCTTCTTGGAGACCAACCTTTTCAACTCCGGTATTCGTCCTGCAATCAACGTGGGTATCTCGGTATCCCGAGTGGGTGGTAACGCACAGATCAAATCAATGAAAAAGGTAGCAGGTACCTTGAAGTTGGATCAAGCACAGTTCCGTGAATTGGAGGCCTTCTCTAAGTTCGGTTCTGACTTGGATGCTACCACCAAGCGTACAATCGAAAGAGGTCGTCGTAACCAGGAAATCCTAAAGCAGCCTCAATATGCACCGGTATCGGTAGCACATCAGGTAGCGATCATCTATGCTTCTACGAGAGGTTTGATGGACAGCGTTCCTGTAGAGAAAGCACGAGCATTCGAGAAGGAATTCTACGTATTGCTTGACACTACTTACCCTGAGGCTTTGCAATTGATTCTCAAAGGGGATGTGGATGGTGCAGGAAAGATTCTTGCAACCGCGGCTGCTGAATTGGCACCGAAATACGCTAAATAATTGAAAATCCCCGGCGGGGGCGACCTCGCCGGATAGATATAAGTACAACTCACTGATGGCTAATCTTAAGGAAGTAAAGCAGCGAATCACCTCGGTAATCTCTACACAGCAGATCACCAAGGCCATGAAAATGGTGTCCGCCGCCAAGCTGAGAAGAGCACAGGACAAAATCATTCAGATGCGTCCTTTCTCTCAGAAGTTGACCGCTATTCTGAACAATGTCTCTGCGGCCTCCGAGGGTGCTACAGACCTTGTTTACGCAGAGAAGCGAGAAGTGAAAAGGGTGCTTTTAATCCCCGTCACTTCGGACAAAGGACTTTGCGGAGCGTTCAATTCCAATGTGATGAAGGCAACGAATCTTGCCATTCGTGAGCAATTTGCAGGGGCGGAGATTACGGTCATGCCGATTGGAAAGAAGTCTTTGGAGTATTTCAAAAAGACTACCTATCCTAGAATCGATGATTTTTCTACACTTTTCTTAAATCTTTCGACTGATAATATCCGTGACGCCGCAAATTACGCGATGGATGCTTTTGTTGCGGGAGAGTTTGATCAGGTGTTTTTGATCTTCAACGAATTCAAAAACGTGGCTACGCAATTTGTCCGTACAGAACAATTTCTTCCGATGGAAGCAGTAGTGACCGAGGAAGTAAAGGTAGAGACGGACTATATTTTGGAGCCTTCCCGTGAGTTTATCATTGAGGAGTTGGTGCCAAAAGCCTTGCGGACACAATTCCTGAAAGCCATCCTGGAAAGCAATGCTTCAGAGCATGGCGCTCGTATGACAGCGATGGACAAGGCAACAGAAAATGCCGGTGACTTGCTGAAAGAACTGAAATTGATGTACAACAGAACCCGTCAGGCAGCCATCACCAACGAAATCCTCGAGATCGTGGCTGGTGCCAACGCCCTTGGCGGAAAGTAATCAAGCAATAGATCCCAAAATAAAACCACAGCTCGCAAGGGTTGTGGTTTTTTTG
>CAYTXN010000327.1:0-3854 GCA_964441195.1 uncultured Limnohabitans sp. | reverse complement strand
CCCTCAGTTCCATTGATTACTCTTACTCGGGTTCCCGTCAGGTCCCCGTTGGCTTTCACCTGATAGGTTTGTCCTGAATTAAGGGTGACTGAAATGGGATTTCCCGCTCCAATACCTTTTACAGTACCTGCACTTGGTTTGATTTCTACTTGGGTATTGTCTTCTATTGCCACCACCAAAAGTGTACTTTCCAGATCCGAGGTGGTATTTGCTGGAGGATTATGATGGGCTGTCACAAAATAATCTTTACCCAAAGAGCTAATGGGCAAAACTACTGTTCCATCTGAACTATTCGTACGCAGATTAAAAGCATGAACCGCAATGTCTCCGCTGGATGTGATTTTTACAGATTTTGATTCTATGACTTCGGAGTCACGATGAAGCAAATCAAAGTCGGAGGATAAAATTTCGTGAGTAAATACCTTACCCTTGGCGAGATTAAATGATACAACATTCCCTCCGTAAGTCAAACTTCCGGAAGCGTCTTCATTGGCCGTGATTGAAATCAGGGCTTGGTCGGCAAATGCGGAGGTTTTGTTATTCTCCATAAATCCGACATAAAATTCTCTACCTAGTGTGCTAAGCTGAGCTTGGGCTCCAACGCTTATGAAAAATGAAAGACACATCAAAAAGATTTTTAATCTCTTTTCGTGCTTCATTAGTAGTAAGACTTTTTCAATTTGGTTAAGGTTGGGTAATTATCTGATCAGGGTGAATGAACCTCTGATATTAGTAACTTCTGGCTTTCCTTCCAACACATACATGTAATTGACAGTGTATGAATAGGTTCCGCTAGGCGCTTTATCCCCAGAAATCGTGCCATCCCAGCCAGAATTCCCAGAATATATCAGCTGACCCCAGCGATTATATACCAACAACTCAAAATCGGACTCACAGTTTGAAACTCCCTGATACAAACCAGTTCCCTGTCTGGGGTCGAATCCTGTAGGCATTCTCACTTGAGGGCCAGTTTCAAAGACAATTCCTTCCCCAATACTTATACAACCGGAAGCATCCCGAACCTCCAAATCATAAGTTCCAGCACTCAGACCAGTAACAAGATTTCCATTGCCTGCTAGATTGGGATCTTTCCATAGATAAATAAAAGGGCCATCCCCTCCAGAAGGAAGTACAAAAAGTTCACCATTAGATCCACCCGGACAGGCAGGTTTTTCCAATCGTACTTCCACATCCAAGGCTGCCGGGGAGGTGATTTCAAAACTCACGGGAATTGCGCAGCCATTTGCGTCTTTCACTTCCCAATTATAATTCCCCTGTGGCATGTCTGCCAAAGAAATCGATCCTGAGAAGGTTTTTAAACCCTCATAGTCAAAAGAATAAGGCAACACTCCTCCAATTACATTCAGAGTCAATTCCCCATCAGGTTTTCCATAACAAGAAACTCCAAGAGGTGTCAAGGCAGCGATTTCTAAAGGTGCTGGTTCCAATACTTCCAGATTTTCGATCAATCGCTCACAGCCCAATTGATCGGTTACTTTCACCGCATATGTTCCAGCCGGAAGACTGCTAGCTGTAGGAGAATTGAGTGAAGGATCATGTTGCCATTCGTATTGGTAAGGTGCGATTCCGCCTTGGACATCAAGGGTGATACTTCCGGAATTCAAACCAGCACAACTGATGGCTGTAATTCCATTTAGGTCTGCTAAAAATTCTCCTGCAACCTGAACCTGAATCGGTGCCGCTTTTCCTTCGCATTGATTATCCAATAAACTGTAAGCTGTGTATTCCACTATTCCAGTGATCCCCGGCTGATCCCAGCTTACTTCGATCTGAGATTCTCCCTGACCGGAAAGAATTTGACCGCCAGTCACTACCCAATCATACCCTCGCCCCGGATTTGGAGTTGGAGCGGCATAGACATGGGTAACCGATGGATCGAAACAAACCTGAACTTCACCAATTGCTGCGGCTACTTCAATCCTGAGATTGACCACAACAGGTAATTCTATGGGAATTCCAGGACAACCATTTTCTGAAAAAGGGATCAAACGCAGGATTGCATCTGGATTGGCCGGTCCCCAATTTACCAGGACAGAATCGCCATAATCTTCGACAATCACGCCTCCATCCACTTCAAAAGCTGCTTGATTTACATTGATCAAGTCTTTCAATCGATACATGACTTGCTCGACCTCCGGACAGACGGATGTTTCACCCAACAACTCACCCTTGGTCTCCAAAACTTCCACTTCAAAGGTCACCTCCTCTTGCTCATCACAGGAATTGGGACTCAAGGCAGCCAAAACTTTTACTTCGTAGGTTCCTGCTTCTTCAAAGGTATGGCCTACCTCCTTTCCTACTTTTGTGGCAGTCCCATCTCCAAAATCCCAAACAAAATATTCGAAGTTGGGATTTTCAGAATTGATCTCCCAAAGTCCCTCCTGATTGAGGCAGGCTACTTTTTCTCCCTCTACATCAAACTCATATTCGGAATCAGTTTGAAAATTGAGATTGTCCAATGCCGCACCTGCAGCATAGCCGTAGGATTCCAAATTGCCAAAACCATAGACGTATGCTGCAAAACCTTCCACATTTCGTAATTGATGCACTCCCTGGGGGATATTTATTCTGGCATATTGAAATGATGGATCTCCGGGAAGTGGAGCAAAGCGATTCCCGACGTTCTGTCCATTTAGAAAAGTGGCCAACTGAGTTCCGGTTTTCACCACCACATTCACATAATGATTGGTAATGGATGGTAGATTAAGCGCATTAAAAGTCAGCGAAGTAAGAAATTGCTCACTCGGACTGTAGGTAATCATAAACGGATCTCCTGTCATTGCCCCGGGAGCAGTCGGTTCATTACAAGCCATACTTTTTGAGAAGACAGTAACAGAAGCAGGTTTTGAGGTGTCAATTTTTCCGGACTCATTGATACCGAATTCCAAAGGCAAAAATTCACCTTGGTTGATTATCCCTTGTGAGGTTCCATTGACAAACACTTCGGTATTGTCCTCTGAGGCGAGCACTTTTACCAGTTCGCCGGATGTCCTTCCGGAAAGTGCAACGTGCACAAAACTCGTCCCCCAAGTATTCAGTGGATAGGCTTGCTGAAAAAGATTATCATTTGCCTCGCCGCAGTTTCCAACAGAAGTCCACTTATTTCCTCCGAAAACTGCGATTTTCTTGCATTCATTTGTATTGTCACCAATGACCCGAACTCTTGAACCAGTCAAATCTGCCTTGGCTTTGATCTGATAGCTTTGACCTCTATTCAGCGTGATGATGGAGGGTGTATCGGCTACATTCCCACTCAGAGAATTGACGCTTGTGGTGATTTCGATCTCCGTGTTATCTTCCGTTGCGACCACCAACAGCGCACTTTCATCATCGATGTTTCCATTGAAATTTACATTGGCAGTAAGTATCTCATAATGTGAAGTGATGTAATAATCCCTTCCCAAGGCACCTACAGGAAGAACAACTGTCCCATCAGCACTTCGATAACGCTCATTAAAGGCATGAACTGCAATTTTGCCGGAGGATGTGATGTGTATGCCTTTGTTCTCTATAACTCCCGAGGTACGATGGAGCAAATCCAAATCTTCAGATGGAACTCTCAGCGTGTATTGCTGACCGGCATTTAGTGTAAAAGGTGCAGAAACGCCACGGTATTCCAGTGCTCCCGTGGTGTTTTCATTTGCTGTGATCACGATTACTGCAAAATCAGGGGCTCCGGGACTATTGCCTGAACTAGCCACCCGATTGTTATCCATGAAACCAACCCAGAATTCTTTGCCCACAGTGGAGAGTTGACCAAATGCCGAAAAACCATAGGCCATCAGCACAAAAATCAAAACCAACCGCGCAAATAGTAATCTCATAAAATCCCA
>CAYTXN010000326.1:0-3863 GCA_964441195.1 uncultured Limnohabitans sp. | reverse complement strand
TAAGCATAGCTTTGGCGAAAAGCAAAAAACAAAATGACTCCATCCTACTCGTCCGACAAAAAAACCTTTGGGCTCAGGGCATTGGTTCGGCAGTTGATTTGGAGCAGCGAGAGTTGAATTTTCAAAATTCAAAAACCTCCTATGAATCCGCTTTGCTCCGATTTCAGGATTTGAAAAGGGAAATCGAATTCAACTCCAAAAGCGCTTCAAAAACCCTCGCCATTAGCGACGCACTCCTCGGCGAATATATTCTGACAAGCAAAATAGATGGAGTAGTTTATTCTATTCTTAAGGAAAACGGAGAAATGGTCAGCGCTCAGACACCTTTGGCTGTCATAGGAAGTGCCGGAGAATTCATTCTCGAGCTTCAGGTGGATGAATATGACATCTCGAAAGTCGAGTTGGACCAAGTGGTCTTGGTGACGATGGACAGTTTTAAAGAGCAGGTTTTCGAAGCCAAAGTGACTCGAATCTACCCGATTATGAACTCCCAAAGTAAGAGCTTTACGATTGAGGCTATTTTCACCAAAGCACCCCCAAAGCTTTATCCGAATCTTACCTTGGAAGCCAATATCGTAACTCAAGTCAAAGCTGAAACCCTGGTCATCCCTAGAAATTATCTCTGGCTTGATGACCAAGTAATCACAGAATCAGGAGATACAATTCCTGTAAAAGTGGGTATTAAGACCTACCAGTTTGCTGAAATTCTGGAAGGAATTGACGAAAAAACGCCACTAATTCTTCCTGGAAAATAATGAAATGGTCTTTAATTTTTGAAATCTCCAAAGCCCTGATGTTTGCCCGAATGAAGCAAACACTGATCGCCGCCACGGGTGTGATGTTCAGCATCACCATGTTTGTGGCTTTGCTTGGTTTCATGAACGGACTAAATACCATGCTCGATGGACTGGTTCTGAACCGTACGCCACACATCCGCTTTTATAATGAAATCCGCCCCAACCCAAATCAACCTATCGACCAAAGCAGCCAATTTGAAAACTCACTGAATATAATCAGGTCGATCAAACCCAGCACCAGTCGATTGGCAATTCACAATAGCGAAGCAATAATTAAGACTTTGGAAGAAGACACGCGGGTTTTGGGAGTTAGTCCAAAGATCTCAGCTCAGGTTTTTTTCAATGTAGGAACGATCGATCTTACCGGAATAGTGAGTGGGATTGATGTAGATAAAGAAGCAGAGCTTTTTGCCTTTACAGACTATGTGACCAGCGGAAACTATGCCGATCTCAACCAAACCAACACCATTATTCTTGGAAAAGGGGCTGCCGATAGAATGCTAGCGGACATTGGTGATGTAATCCAAGTGACCACTGCACAGGGTAATCGAGTTCAACTCAAAGTTGCCGGTTACTATCAATCCGGTCTTGGAGACTTTGACAATGTTAACAGTTTTGCATCAATCTCTACGGTTCAAAAAATGCTCGGAGAACCAGCAGCTTATATCACCGACATCCAAGTAAAGCTAAAAGACCTTAGCTTGGCACCTCCACTTGCAAAGGAATTGGGGAAGGTTTTCGAGATAGATGCAGATGACATACAGACTGTAAATGCCCAGTTTGAAACAGGAACTTCCATTCGATCCATGATCAGCTATGCTGTCGGAATCACCTTGCTTGTAGTCTCAGGTTTTGGGATTTATAATATTCTGAACATGATGATTTTCGAAAAACTCGACACCATTGCCATCCTCAAAGCAATCGGATTCAGCAGTCAGGATGTCAATAGAATTTTCATCACCATAGCTCTGACCATAGGTTTAGTCGGTGGTGCCTTAGGCTTATTTTTTGGATTTTTAGCAGGCTTGGGAATAGAGCGAATTCCATTTGAAACCGAAGCTTTACCAACGATCAAAACTTTTCCAGTGGACTTCAATCCTAAGTACTATTTGATTGGTGGCACATTTAGTTTGATCACAACCTATTTGGCAGGATTTTTCCCTGCCCGAAAAGCAAGTAGTGTCGATCCTGTTGAAATCATTCGAGGAAAATGATAAATCCAGACAAAATCGTACTCGAAGCGAAAAACATCGATAAGTTTTTCTACAATCCCACTGAAACCCAAGTTCTGAGAAAGGTCAGTTTTACAATCAATCGAGGGGAATTTGTCTCTGTCGTGGGAAAATCAGGTTGCGGAAAATCCACCCTTCTCTACATCCTGTCTACAATGGATACCGATTACAAGGGCGAACTTTTCATGGATGGTGAAAAAATCTCCGGGAAGTCTTCTAATTATCTTTCTCAATTGAGAAATGAGAAAATCGGCTTCGTTTTTCAGTTTCATTACCTGCTAAATGAGTTTTCGGTTTTGGAAAATGTAATGATTCCAGGCCTTAAACTGGGAAAATATTCCCGTGAGGAATTGGAGCATCGAGCACTGGAAAAGTTGCGGATCTTTGATATGCAGGATCACGCTCGAAAGAAAGCCAATCAGCTATCCGGAGGTCAAAAACAACGGGTAGCGATAGCCCGAGCGCTGATCAATGATCCGGTATTAATCATGGGCGACGAACCCACAGGAAATCTGGACAAGAAAAACTCAGATATTGTTTACAACAAGTTCAGAGAGTTGGCGAAGGAATTTGGTCAAACCATGCTGATCGTAACTCATGACCAGGAGTTCGCAGCGGGAACGGACCGAACGATTGAGATGGAAGATGGTAGGGTGGTTAATTTTTAGTTGGCGTCACTGCGAGTGAGGCACGAGCGAAGCAGTCTCTTAATCAAGAACTGCCTTTTATTATAAGGTTGCTTAGGGGATCTTAATTTTTAAACGGGATTTTGATGCGTCCAAAATCCCCTCGCAATGACGTCCTCATTTTACTCCCACAAACCCTAAAACATCATCATACCCCCTACTCCAAGTCCAAAAGAACTGTGTAATCATCGGAATGTGCTTTTTCTTCGGATAGATTTTAAGGCTTATATCGAGGTTCTTTTCTTCCACAACTTTCATAAATCGTCCCCTGCCAGCCTGAATGCTTGGATAGGTTTCTTCTCCTTCCAAGATCAACATTGGAATCTGACCTTCTTCAAGGAAGAAAATCGGCGAAGATTGCTTCCAAATCTCCGGATCCTGAGTAAAAGCATTGGTGTATTTTTTCCCTTCTCCTTCACCAGTCTCCATCAGATAGGAATACATATCCAATCCTGCTGGATCCATCAGAACCGCACCTTTTAAAGGATTTTCTTTACCCAAATTCTCAAAATTAGAGTCCTTCACGGCCACCAAGCTTGCCAAATGTCCCCCAGCAGAATGCCCTGAAACGAAGAGCTGATCAGGATTCCCACCATATTCTTTAATGTTTTCAGCAGTCCAGATCACGGCATTGGTAGCCGCAACCTCCATCGCAGGCACTTGGAATTCCGGGTTGAGGGGATAATCGACAATTACGGATACCACACCCCTTCGAGCCAATCGATTTCCAAGGAAACTGTACATTTCCTTCTTACCACTTTTCCAGCTTCCGCCATAATAAAAGATCAATACAGGTAGATTTTCGGCCTTTCTTGGAGAAAAAATATTCAGCTGCTTTTCCGGCAAATTCATTTCTGAATTCGCCTGCATGTAGGAAATGTTTTTGCTTCGCTGTACAGATTTGAAAGCGCATCCAAAAGTGGAAAGGCAAAGACTGAGGATAAGGAAACGGATAATTGATTGCATAAAAGAATTAGGTGTATTTACTTAATCCGTGAATGACGGATAAGTTTAAAAGGAACGAAACAAAAACTACTATTGGATTAAGTCGAAAAACATATTGGATAAATGAAAGGTGTTTTTCTCTAAAAAACCAACAACCCGTGCTCGCCCAGAATTTCCCAAACCTCGGAGTCCAGCATTTCCTG
>CAYTXN010000325.1:0-3864 GCA_964441195.1 uncultured Limnohabitans sp. | reverse complement strand
TTTTTAAACCATTTAGAGAATTGAGTTAACTAAGATTTAAGACACTAGCCCATGTCTATTTTCGGTTCATAAAGGATTGATTTATTGCTCCTAATGCCCTTAATTTTCTTAATGGTTAGAAACTATTTGAGAAATCAAAAATAGGTGATATCGGTAGAAGGGTTTCGGTTTTTTACCATTAAGGGAATTGAGAAAATTAAGATTTGATACACTTGCCCTTGTCCATATTAGGGTCATGTTCACTTTTCAAATTTTGACACACAAAGGATTGATTTATAGCTCTTAATGCCCTTAATTTTCTTAATGGTTTGAAACTATTTGAGAAATGAATTTTGGGAGAGTTAAATTAAGACTTTTCTCTTTTGGAGGTTGGGAAGCTAGGGAGTTTGGAGGTAGAGAGTATCAGTTTGTTTTTCTTGAATTTTTTCTGACTCGTGTCTTATATCTTGCTTCTTGGTTCTTATGTCTTGTATAAAGCTTTTTGCTTATTCGGTTTTGATCGCATCTACAGGATTTGCCCAAGCTGCTCTAATTGCTTGAAAACCCACTGTAAGTAAGGCAATCATTAAACACAAAATACCAGCAAGGAAAAATGTTCCAGCAGATAAGCCTGCGCGATAAGGGAACTCTTCTTGCCAAACGCTCATGAAATACCATGAAATCGGAACTGCCAATACTATTCCTATTATTACCAAAATCAGGAAATCCACACTTACCAACTTGATCAGACTTTCACTGCTAGCACCGAGTACTTTTCTGATTCCAATCTCCTTGGTTCGCTGCTGAACTTCATAGGCAGCCAATGCAAACAGTCCCAAGCAGGAAATCACAATCGCCAAGATTCCGGCAATGCTAAAAGCAAGACTTAATTGCGACTCTTGTTGATATTGCCTAGCAAAAACTTCATCTGTGAAGGAATAATTAAATGGATTTCCTGGAAAGACTTCTTGAAAAAGCTCCTGAATATCAGCTAGATTATCTTTTATATTCGATGATTCCAGGGTTAGGGTAAAGTATCCATCAGCTTGACTTGCGAGAAATATTGTCGGTTTGATCACTTCCCGAAGTGACATGTGATGATAATCCCTAACCACACCCACTATTTCAAATGTTCTTCCCCAAAGTACACTTTGACCTACTGCAGATTCCGCTGACTCAAAACCTAACTGATTGGCGGCCTTTTCATTAATAACCAATTTGTTATTAGAATTCCACCCAATTCGAGACTCTTCTAGGTTGAAGTTCCGACCCGCAGCCAATTCTATATCATAAACCGGAAAGAATTGCTCATCGATGATCAGCATGGAGTAATTATACTCTTCATCCTCAGGCCTTGGCACTAAGGGGGTAATTCCAGCAGCTGAGAAATTATATCCTATTCCAGGAATGTTATTTGAACCAGCAAGTCCTTTTACAAAGGAAAGATTTCGAAGCGATTCTTTGAAAGCATGCATTTTGGAACTCCGATTGTCACCAGCGTCATTTGGTCCTGCAATGGCAACTTTTTGGTTTACATTCATGCCCAAGTTTTGGTTTTGCATGAATGAAAGTTGGTCTTTGATGACAAGGGTACAAATGATTATACCAACTGAAATCACAAACTGAAAAACCACCAGGGACTTGCGTAGTATCTGACTTTCAGATTTGAATTTCAATTTTGATTTTTTATCAAAACTTCCTGAAAGAGCGACCACATAAGTTCCTGAAATCACCGAGCAAGTCAGCATTATTCCGATAACGAACAAGATGACTTTAGGCTGTGTCAATGAACCAATCCAAATTGGCTGACCAAAAAGTCCACTCAAAACCGGTCCAAATAAATAGATCAAAAAGCCTGAAATAAGACCAGCCAAGGAAAGTAAAACCAGCGTTTCAGTCATAAATTGTTGAGCTAGCTGCCAGGACTGTGCACCAAGAACTTTCCGCATTTTGACTTCTTTTATCCGAGTTAGAATGGATGCTGAAGATAGGTTGAGGTAGTTTACATAGGCGATTCCGAGAATTAAAATGGCTATCGCCAAAAAAACTAAAACCGATCCCATTTCCGCGAAACTTGGAAGTGGATCACCGATACTCGTACCGAGATGGATGTCTTCCAGAGGTTGCAGGAGAATTTCGGTTTTTTCGGACCCGGGATTTTTCCGAATAAATGAAGTTAATTGAGCAGCTAAGTCCTCTGATGAAACCCCGATTTTGGTCAGCAGAAAAAGATTCACAAATCCGGATTCCAATCCATTCGGATCAGCCCAATCATTTCCTTGGCGGTAAGCGGGATTTTCTAAGGTATGGATGGACACAAAAACCTCTCCCCGCAAATCTGAGCGATCTGGAATTTGGTCGATCACACCTGTGATGGTCAGTTCGGTTTTCCCAAACTGATTGCTTAACGTAAATTTTTCACCAATCGGATCCTGATTTCCGAACAGTTTTTGCGCTATCTGATCTGTGAGCACAGCAGTATTTGTGGTGGTTAAGTCAGCATTTCCCCACTTTTTTGGAAAAGAAAAAGTTTGGAAAAAACTTCCCTCAACGAAATTGATATTTTCCTCAGTGAAAGCTAAATCCGTATCAGGAACTGCAATTAATCCACCTGCAATCCCCTCCGCAATGCGATTAACAGACACAATTTGATCAAAATTACTTTCAAGAATCGATGAATATCCTGGAGGTAGGTAAGTCTCATATTCCCCATTTCCCTCAGTGACTATGATCCGGAATAATTCGTTCTTTCGTGAGTGAAAGTCATTGTAACTCCATTCATTAGCCACATAAGCGAACAACACTAAAAAGGTAACTAACCCTAGAACTAACCCGAAAAGATTGACCAAGGAAAATAGTCTGCGTTTCAGAAGACTTCGGAATGAGATTCTAAGATAGTTTAGGAACATCAGGAAGTATGGAAGTTGGGAGTTAGCGAAGTCAGGATTTTGTGAGTAGCAAGTTGTAAGAAGTAACTAGTTAGTGGTTCCTATCTTTTGTCTTCTTTTTCTTGTAAAAGTTTGGAAATCGTAAGTTGTTAGTAGTTCATGATTCTTTGGTCTTTTGTCTTGTATCTAGCGTCTTGTTTCTTCCTTCTTATTTATTCCGTTTTGATCGCCTGCACAGGATTGGATCGAGCGGCTTTGATGGATTGAGTGGTTACGGTCAACAAAGCGACACTGAGAATCACGACTGCAGTCAGTGGGATAAACCACCACTCAAAGGCAATCCGATAGGCATATCCTTCCAGCCAATCGCTCATAAACCAATAAGCTAAGCCAGAACCCACCAAAATGGATATTGCCACAATGATGATAAATTCACGATTTATGACCTGAAGAATAGAAAGTGTGGAGGCACCAAGCACTTTTCGGATTCCGATTTCTTTGGTTTTTTGCTCTGCGATATGTGCCGACAATCCCATCAATCCCAAACAGGAAATTAATATGGTGAGAATGCTGAAATACTGCGCCAAATCTCTTAAACGCACATCATCCTGATACAATCTGGCGTAATTCTCATCCACAAATTGATAGGAAAATGGAAACTCAGGATTCAGTTCTTCACTGACAGATTGGATGAAATCCAGAGTGGACTGCATCTCACCGGGTTTCACACGGATAAAGGAGTTGAAGCTAAAACTGGGGTCCAATATCATAAATGCCGGTTCCATGGATTCATGAAAGCTTTGGAAGTGGAAATCCTCCACCACACCGGTAATTTGGCGAGTCTCATCTCCTATGGAAATGGTTCGGAGTTCTGAGTCACCTTGTGTAATTAGCTCTAATGCCCTTCTATTTACAATCACTGATTGAGTAGAGTCCGAGCCTCTTTCTCTGGAAAAATCCGATCCCTCGATAAAATTCATTCCCATGGTCGCTGTAA
>CAYTXN010000324.1:0-3873 GCA_964441195.1 uncultured Limnohabitans sp. | reverse complement strand
ACTCCGACACGCCTGGGCGCCCATGACTTAGCAAACAAGTGTCGTCTGTGAACGAATTGTTCTATCCAAACAAAGTGTAATTCCCGAATTGGTCCATAGGGGAAGTCCGGCGGATAATTCCGGGTGAGTCATTGTGAACAGAATTGACCAAAGGTGAGACCGTGAAGCTGACCATTTGCTCTCCAGGATAAGGTTTGAGCATATTCAGAAGCTCTTCCTCCTGAGTGTATTTGTCCAGCCATTTTTTTTCCTGATCCCTGCTGATGATCACTGGCATCCGATCATGCACTTCGGAAACGACCTCATTGGGTGTAGTGGTCAAAATCAAAAATGTATGCTGAGATTCTCCCGAAACTGTTTCGTATTCTTCCCATATTCCTGCAAATGCAAACATGTCTTCATCCCGAAGCGTGAAGCGATAAGGGATTTTGGTTTTTTTGCCAAGTTTTTTCCACTCAAAAAATCCATCTGCTGGTACTAGGCACCTTCTTTTCTGGAAAGATGTCTTAAATGATATTTTTTCATTAACAGTTTCCGATTTAGCGTTGATCAGTTTTTGGGAGACGGGTTTGTTCTGTCCAAAATCAGGAGTGATTCCCCAGTAGAAGAATGAGAACCCTTTTGGACTTTCGGAAGTGATTACTGGGAGAAGCTGAGTCGGGGCAATATTGTACCTCGGATTGAACTCAGCCACTAAATCTGCCTGAAACCGTTCTTCTATTTCAATTTTACTTTTGCTGAGGGAGTATCTTCCGCACATATTCAGGACGTTAATAGATTTTGGTTGAAGTTAGAGATCACGGGTTATAAATTCAACTGCCCGAGCCTCTGAATAATAGTATTTTTTACCGAATTCTCCGGAAAACCCCACATGACCACCATGTTTTGGAAATTCGAAATGAATCAAATCCAAACTTCTGGCAAGCTTGACTGGAAAACAAGTTTCACTAAGAAATGGATCATTTTGAGCATTTAAAATCAAGGTAGGTACTGTTATTTGATCCAAAAATTGCAAGGAAGAATTGACTCTGTAGTATTCCGCAGCATCAGAGAAGCCATGGAGAGGCCCCGTAAAATATTCGTCAAAATCCCGCAATGTTTTAATCTTTCGAAGTAAACCTACTGGCAATTCACCGGGAAATGCCAATGATTTTCGCACTACTTTTTCTTTCAAGGATTTCAAAAAGCGTTTGGAGTAAATGATATTTTCTCCCGAGGAGATTTTATTACATGAACCTGCAAGGTCCAGAGGGACAGAAATTGCTACCGCATTTTTGATTTTTGGATTGGAGAATTTTTTCTCTCCCAAGTATTTTAGAGTGAGATTTCCACCTAGACTGAATCCTACTAAATAAATTTCAGAATAATTTTTCTCTGCATGACTGACTACAGTATCAAGATCGTAGGTGGCTCCACTATGATAGAAAATCACTTTTCGATTCATCTCCTCACTGCAACCCCGGAAGTTCCAGCTAAGGACATCGAAGCCTTTAAGGGTAAATTCCCGAGCCATTCCAAGCATATAAGGTCTTGTACTGTTCCCCTCCAATCCGTGACTGAGAATCACTAAACGAGGATTTCCATTTCGAAACCAATCTAAGTCCAAGAAGTCTCCATCAGCTGTCACTATCCGTTCTCTTTCAGGTTTTTGCAATTCCACTTGCCTGAATAAAGCCGGATAAATGGTCTCCAAATGCCCGCTAAATAGCCATTTTGGTCTTTGATAAAAGCTTTCGTTAGATAGTGGCATGAAAAGAAGTGGCTTAATCCGACTTGGAAAATACAGGATATAAATTTGAATAAAGCGTTTTTAAAAACTATTTTTGGACACTTTAAAAACGATATAGCTCGAAATTACCTATGGCCGAAATAATCAGAATGCCAAAAATGAGTGACACAATGGAGGAGGGGGTCATCGCTTCTTGGCTGAAAAAAGTTGGGGATACTGTCAAGCCGGGAGATATCCTTGCTGAGGTAGAAACCGACAAAGCAACCATGGAGTTGGAATCTTACGACGAAGGTGTCCTTTTATATATAGGAGTTCAGGAAAAAGACTCTGTGCCAGTCAATGGCATCATCGCAATTATTGGTGAAAAAGGTGAAGACTATGAGCAGTTGCTCAAAGAATCCAATCTGGCTTCAGAATCAAAACCTGAAGAATCTAAGTCAGAAGCAAAAAAAGAAGAAACAAAACCTGCTGAATCTTCAAAGCCTGAAGCTCCTGCAGAAAAAATCGATACCTCTAGCATTAATGCCACTGTGATCACCATGCCAAAGATGAGTGATACCATGCAGGAAGGCACCATTGCCTCTTGGCTCAAAAAAGTGGGGGATACCGTAAAATCAGGTGAAATTATCGCTGAAGTAGAGACTGATAAAGCTACAATGGAGCTTGAGTCATACGAAGATGGTGTTTTACTCTATATAGGAGTAGAAGCTGGAAATAGTGTAGCCGTTGATGGTGTAATCGCCGTGATCGGTGAAAAAGGTGCTGATTTCCAGACTTTGCTGAAAGCACAAAAAAGCGAGGGAAAAGAATCGGCTCCAGCCGAAAATAAAGAAAAACCAAAGGAAGAATCTAAAGCGGAAAAACCTTCAGAATCCTCTGCTCCAGTTACAACTGCTCCTGCTTCATCTCAATCTACTCCAGCCAATGGAGAAAGAGTAAAGGCATCGCCTTTGGCTAAGAAAATTGCCGAGGAAAAAGGAGTGGATATCAGAGCCGTATCCGGTTCAGGTGAAGGTGGAAGAATCATTAAGCGTGATGTGGAAAATTTTGTGCCTGCAGTTGCTCCGGCAGCAGCAGTTGCTTCTGCTCCAGGTGCATCTGCACCGGCATTAGGGCAGGAAAGCTTCCGCGAGGAGAAAGTTTCTCAAATGAGAAAAGTGATTGCAAAACGACTTGCAGAAAGCAAGTTTGGCGCTCCACACTTCTACCTCACCATGGAGATCAACATGGACAAAGCAATCGAAGCCAGAAAAAGCATGAATGAGATTTCCCCTGTGAAAATCTCCTTTAATGATATGGTGATCAAAGCTTCTGCAGCTGCTCTAAGGCAAAATCCAAAAGTTAATTCGAGCTGGCTTGGAGATAAAATCCGCTACAATGATCATATCCACATTGGAATGGCTGTAGCTGTAGAAGAAGGATTGTTGGTTCCTGTAATCAGATTTGCTGATCAGCTATCGCTTTCACAGATTTCAAACCAGGCAAAAACTTTGGGAGGAAAAGCCAAAACCAAAGAATTGCAACCGAAGGATTGGGAAGGAAATACCTTCACCATCTCCAATTTGGGAATGTTTGGAATCGATGAATTCACCGCGATCATCAATCCACCGGATGCCTGTATCCTTGCTGTGGGAGGGATCAAAGAAACTGTCATCGTGAAAGATGGAGAAATGAAGATTGGCAATTTGATGAAAGTAACGCTCTCCTGCGATCACCGTGTTGTGGATGGAGCGGTTGGCTCAGCCTTCCTTTTGACCTTAAAAAGTCTGCTCGAAGATCCGGTCAGGATTCTTATTTAAAAATATCTGCCAAAAAGTCCTGTTTCTTCAGGACTTTTTGCTTTTGTATGGTTATTGGTGAAGTAGTTATTCAGTTATTGGGAATTAGTGAATAGTGCCATAGGCCTATTTCGGGATTTAGAAATTGTTGATCCAAATAACTCAAAAACCAATAACTTCTATCCCATCTAGACGCCAACTTTAGCTAACCAATAAATTAATTACCAATAACCAATAACTCACTTACTAATAACCAATCACTTTTATCCGTGGAAAAAATCAAATCAACAACCGTAGTGGCGATTCGTCATAATGGACAAGTAGTCATCGGAGCAGATGGTCAGGCGACAATGGGAAATACAATTG
>CAYTXN010000323.1:0-3883 GCA_964441195.1 uncultured Limnohabitans sp. | reverse complement strand
AAATCAAGGACTTCAAACACCCAGTTCTGAAATCAATCAATGAGCGGGAAGAAAAAGGATTTGATTCAGAATTAGGCTTTGAGGGGAAAGGAAAATACTACAGTCTCAACGACTCGATTTTTAGGATCGATCAAAAATTCTTCCGGCATTTTGAGCGGATTGCACTGCATTTAAGTTTGCGGTATTTTGGTGTGGAGCTAGGCAAAAAACAGAAAAATGACTGGATACCTTCGCACGAATGGGCATTGTCAACTTTGCCTAAAAATGGATTCGCTACCCACGAACTCAACTTGGACCAAGCCTTGGATTTCCTTCGAAAAAACGATCAAGAAATCGCCGACTTGCCGCTAGGCTGGGTGCTCATGACCTATCAAAACCTCCCACTTGGATGGGTCAAAAATCTAGGAAATCGTGTGAACAACTACTTTCCGAAAGAATGGAGAATTCGCATGTAAGGGAAATCATGAAACCCATTAGCTGATAATTATCAGCAGAGTACCCCTATTCTGTCATATAAGCTAGTTCACTTTTTGGGTAAATTCAGGTGTTCCAGTTCGACCATCTAAATCCCTTCTCATGGATATCCTTGTAATTCCCTTTGACCAGCTAACGATTCAGGATGTAGCCAAAGTTGGAGGCAAAAATGCCTCCTTAGGAGAAATGGTTCAAAAACTTATTCCAATTGGAATCAAGATACCGGACGGGTTTGCGACGACCGCAGATGCATTCCGGCTTTTTAAAAAAGAAAACAAACTGGATGAGCCCATTGCAGACTTGCTAAGCAAGTTGGATAAAACTCATTTTAAAAATCTGAGAGAAATATCCCGGAAAATCAAGGAACTGATTCTAAAAACTACTCTTCCAGAAATTCTCCAAACAGAAATTCTGAAGTCATATGAAAACCTTTGCCATGCTCATGGAAGAGAACTCGATGTGGCTGTGCGAAGTAGTGCTACGGCAGAAGATTTACCCGGAGCCAGTTTTGCCGGACAGCACGATTCCTTCCTGAATATTCGGGGAAATGAGTCCCTTCTTAAAATAGTAAAAGCATGTTTCGCCTCTTTGTACAATGCTCGGGCAATTAAATATCGCATTGACAAAGGCTTTGATAAAATCGAAATTGCGCTTTCTGTAGGGATTCAATTGATGGTAAGATCAGATTTGGCCAGCAGTGGGGTGTGTTTTACAATTGATCCTGAATCCGGTTTTGAAAATGCTGTCCTGATCACAGGCAGCTGGGGACTTGGGGAAAATATCGTGCAAGGAGCGATCATTCCCGATGAATTTATGGTATTCAAACCTTCCCTTGCCAAAGGCAAAAATGCCATTATCTCAAAAAAAATAGGCTCCAAAACCAAAACAATGATTTACGCCGAATCCGGCGGAATCGTCAATTTGGATACTCCTATTGACAAACAAAAAGAATACGTCCTGTCTGATGCTGAGATCCAAACTTTGGGTGACTGGTCGGTCAAAATCGAAAATCTCTACGGTATTCCCATGGACATAGAGTGGGCAAAAGATGGAATCTCAGGAGAGCTTTTTATAGTTCAAGCACGTCCCGAAACAGTTCAGTCAGAAAAGAATCCCTATTTGGTCAAGGAATATGCGCTTTTGGAAAAAGGTAAGGTGCTTGTATCCGGATATGCTATTGGAAGCGGAATTACTTCTGGCAAAGTCAGAATTTTACAGACTCCTGCAGAATCTGACAAACTGCATGAAGGCGAAATCCTGGTCACTGAAATCACCAACCCGGATTGGGACCCCATAATGAAAAAAGCAGCTGCGATCATTACGTCGAAAGGGGGTCGAACCAGCCATGCCGCAATTGTGGCTAGAGAAGTTGGCGCGCTTGCTATTGTCGGCGCCGAGTCAGCCTTGGAAACTTTAAAAGATGGAGATCTGATCACGCTCGATACCTCAGCAGGGAAAATCGGTAATGTCTATTCAGGAATCCTGAAGTGGAAAGTCACTGAGCATGATTTCCATGGACTTCAGCTTCCCAAGACTCACCCGATGTTTATTCTCGCTGACCCCGAAAAGGCTTTTGATTTGTCACTTTTCCCAAATCAGGGAGTTGGGCTCATGCGAATGGAATTTGTAGTGAACAGCAGCATCCGTGTTCATCCTATGGCATTGGTCAGATTTGATGAGCTTGAAAATGAAGAGGAAAAACAGGAAATCGAAGAGCTCTGTTATGGCTATTCAGATAAAAAGGAATACTTCGTGGACAAGCTTTCCCAGGCTGTGGGAACAATTGCAGCCGCCTTTTATCCAAAAGATGTCATACTGAGAATGAGTGATTTCAAAACCAACGAATATTCCAATTTGCTGGGTGGGCATCAGTTTGAAGATTCTGAAGAAAATCCCATGATCGGATTTCGTGGAGCCTCACGCTATTACCACGAGCGTTATCGGGAAGGTTTCAAACTTGAATGCGAAGCCGTGAAGCGAGTAAGAGAGGATATGGGTTTGGAAAATCTCAAAGTTATGATTCCATTCTGCCGGACTCCTGAAGAAGGGAAAAAGGTCATTTCCGTGATGAAAGATTTTGGGCTTACGCAAGGAGAAAATGGACTCGAAATCTATGTTATGGCCGAGATCCCTTCCAATGTCATCTTGGCGAAAGAATATGCTGAGATCTTTGATGGATTTTCTATTGGATCCAATGATCTGACGCAACTCACACTTGGTGTGGATCGGGATTCCGAAATGTTGAGTGAGCTTTTTGACGAAAGCAATCCGGCAGTCACTTGGATGATCTCAAAGGTAATCCAGGAGGCGAAAGCTGCGGGGAAAAAGATCGGACTATGTGGTCAGGCACCCAGTGATAATCCGGCTTTCGCCAAATTTCTGATTGCTGAAGGAATAGACAGTATTTCCTTCAATCCAGATGCCTTGATCAAAGGAATTGAAAATATGATCCAGGCTGAGAAAAAAATCTTGTAGAGCGAATTGTCAGTTGATCTAATTTTTCACAAATGTAAACCTTGCCCAGCGTTTTCTATGACGGGGTTCATTTCCAGTGACAATAAAAGGCGGGATAAAAACAAGTTTTTCTACCCGAATCTCATGAATACCTTCGGGAAGATCGGCTATAGGAATGGAACCAAAAAATGCCTTTTGCCCGGTTTTTCCTGATGAAATTGGAGTCCACTTTTCGCTTTTTACTAATGAGTTATTTAAAAAAATCTGGTAGGTATCCTCCACTTTTTCCAGTTTACCCCATTCCAGGGTATCGAAATCTCCTGCCATAAGTTCCTGAAGTCTGGGCAGATCTCTTTCATCCCGGATATATTTAGCTAGATAAAGATTGAGTTTGTCACCGGTTACTGTCATGGTTTCGGTCCAAACTCTGGGAAATCTTAAATCACCTGAGTTATACTCTACAAAATAGCGAGATTGCTCTGGCCAATCGAAAAACTCCTCATCTAGGTTAGTCATCGGCTGGTAATATGAAAACCCTTTCAAATCTGATATTATAAATGGAATAGCAGCTAAAATTAATCCCAGGGTAAATGATAGTGTAGTCCACTTACCAAGGTGGCTTGCAAAGACAGCGCTAATCGTACCATTCATACTGGTTCCAACGAAGGATCTTAGCTTTGATTTTTTGACTATAGAGGCTAAAACGACCAATATGAAGACTATATAGACTACCTGAAAATCTAAATTAAATATTAAGTATAGCGCTATAAGTACTATGAGATAAGCCGTAATAGCAAAAATCGGAATAACTACTGTTAATGGATACCCATAAATCATACTACACCATCGTTCCAATTTCAACAAAAAAATCCGCGGATGAGGGTATTCCAGATCTTGAGAAAATTTAAACAGGTTGTTTTTCAGGACACCTTCGGGAAATGCATAGGTAATACCT
>CAYTXN010000322.1:0-3884 GCA_964441195.1 uncultured Limnohabitans sp. | reverse complement strand
GAAACGACAAATTGGAAATATCTACCTTAAACCCCAAAGTAGCTACAATCCAAGCTGTAACAGTGGTACCCAAATTTGCCCCTATTACGACACCTATTGCACTGGTAAGGGGCATCAATCCTGCCCCAAGAAAAGCAACAACCAAGAGCATCACCAATGAGCTACTTTGTACCACAGCTGTAACCGAGGCGCCTGTAAGTACTCCTTTCCACGGTTGATTTGTGACCCGCTCCAAGAGATTTCTAAACGACTTTCCAGCCAAACCATTTAGGCCTTTTTCCAAGTGATACATTCCAAAAAGAAAAAGCCCTAGGCCAGCCATGAAAAGCCAAAAATCAAAATTAATTTCTCCAGTCATACCAATTGAAATTAGTATAAAAACTATGAACTCATCAAATTAAACTGGTTTTTAATCATTATTGAGGAGTAATGAATCCATATATAAAGGTCCAAATTACATTGGTTCAGGCTCAATCACCTCATTACTGTGTGCGGATTGGATTCTGGGCTGTTGGGTGATTGTTTACAGAAACCGGATGATGGTCAGGGATAGATCTAATTCGAAAATTTCAACCAGGAAACAATATCGGTCATGCCTATGGCATTTTTTGTTCAATACGATTTCTCCTTTGATCCAGCCATTGAAATGGCTGGCTATAGAATCGGTCATGCCTGCCTACCGGAGGCAGGCCTACGACATTGTTAAGGTTAAAATATCCTAGTTAGGACATATTCCACTCACCCAAAAAATCAGCCTTCATCAGGGAATTTATCTTTGAAAATCTGCGGGAAAACTTGAACAATTTTCACAAAAAAACCGGGATAAAAACCCCGGTTTCAATTTTATTTCTACAGCTTCTTCTGCCAGTTCCAGCTGTCTCGCATGGAGTCTTCCAGGGAATACTTGGCTTCCCAACCTAGAACTTTTTTGATTTTAGTTGTATCTGCCCAGGTTTTGACTACATCACCGGGTCTTCGCGGGCCAATCTCATAGTTGAGTTTGACTCCACTTACTTTTTCAAAGGCATGGATCACTTCCAAAACTGTGTTTCCATTCCCTGTGCCCACATTGAACACATCATAGAAGTTGTTTTCTTGTTCTCCAAGATAGGCTAAGGCCTTCACGTGCGCATCTGCCAAATCCATCACATGGATGTAATCCCGCACGCAACTACCGTCTACCGTATCGTAATCATCTCCGAAAACTGTCAATTTCTCCCGAACCCCAGCAGCCACTTGGGTAATAAATGGAATTAGGTTGTTTGGTGTTCCAAGCGGTAATTCTCCAATTTTGGCACTTGGATGAGCACCGACAGGATTGAAATAGCGAAGGGAAATTACCCGAATTCCGGGTTTGCTTTTGACGAAGTCGATCAGAATATCCTCACAGATTTTCTTAGTGTTACCATAGGGACTTTCTGCTTCCTGTCTCGGAGTGGATTCAGTCACCGGCAAAACTTCCGGCTGTCCATAGACAGTGCAGGAAGAAGAAAAAACCAGGTCTTTGATCCCTCGCTCCAGCATAAACTGAAGCAAGACCATCAGGGAACCCACATTATTTCGGTAATATTTCAGGGGTTGAGCAGTACTTTCTCCCACAGCTTTGAAGGCAGCAAAATGAATCACTCCTTCAATTTTATGCTTGTCAGCAATCGATTTAAGCAGGGATTTTTTGTTGCAATCTCCTTGATAGAAAGCGAATCTTTTTCCTGTAATCTCTTCAAGTCGGTCAATTACTCGGGAATCCGAATTTGACAAATCATCCAAAATGATCGGTTCCATTCCTGCATTCCACAATTCCACGGCCGTGTGCGACCCAATGTAACCGGCACCGCCAGTAATTAAAATCTTCTTCATTATTGTTTAAAAGTCATTCTGCGGTAAAACTATTCAATTCCTTCGAATGAACGGAAAAACCTAGCGAATCAACGTAAAAGTTCCCCTCTTCTCAGAGACAGTTTCTTCACCTTCCAACATGTAAGTGTATCGAATGAGATAGGAATAGGAGTTTGAAGGAGCTTCCACTCCATTGATCAAGCCATTCCAACCTTCGACACCAAAATAAATCAAGCCTCCCCATCGGTCCCAAATGGTGATTTGATAGGCAATGCTACAATTGGAAACGGGTTGATATACTCCGTCTATTGGATTAAACCCTGTAGGCATGCGGACTTCAGGTCTTGCTTGATTGACAATCGCAATTCCAGTCAATACACAGCCATTCGAATCTGTGACCGTGTATGGGAACTCCCCATAAGGCAATTCATCGATTCGAGTTCCTGTCTGACCGGATTCCCAAAGCACTTCATAGGTTCCTGTTCCGCCGCTAATCTCCAATTCCAACACACCATCCAAACTTCCCTCGCAACCCGGATTTCCGACTTTCGCTAATACTGAAATTTCCTCCGGGCCATCCATGATGGCTTCCACTCCAACAGAACAGCCTCGACTATCCAAAATTCTCAGGTCGTAAGTTCCTGGAGCCACCCCAAAAATCTGTAATTCATTTCCATCCCAGATAGATTCCATTCCAGCTACGCTGAAAGGTGGATTTCCACCAAGAGGTTTAATCAGGAATTCGCCATCAGCTACACCAAAGCATGAATTTGAAAGAACTTCTATCGGTTCTTCAATTCTCAAAGGATCAGGTTCCGCCAATGAAATGCTTAACTGTTCGATAGCACAGCCTGTCTGATCAGAGACTTTCACCTCGTAGGTTCCGCTTGGAAGATTTTCAGCCATTGCGGTTTTTAAACTAGGATCATGAGACCATTCAAATTCGTAGTTTCCAGAGCCTCCACTTGGATTAAGTCGGATGCTTCCATTGCTTTCTCCTGGACAAGCTGGATTCAAAACATCTGGAGCATCAAGTTTGAATTCAGGATAAATGATAACTTCCAAAATCTCTGAGGTTCCAACACAGGCCCCATTGATCGTGCTATTTTCTTCGAAATAGATGGTTTTTGATGATGCATTCAGATCCCAAAGGATCTCTACCTGTGGGGAATTTTGACCGGAAATCAAGCTTCCCCCAGTCACAAACCAGGTATAATTTCTTCCAGAAGTCTGAAAAGGAACCTCGTAAATCAAGACCTCATTTGGACCACAAAGCCCTGAACTTCCTAGCGGTAAGGCTGGTTCGATGGTTTCTGTGATGTTGACATTTATGATCAATTCTTCACCCGGACAGCCTTGATCAGTGAAAGGTAGTGCCGAAAGTATTGCATTTGGATTGGGTGCACCCCATTTGACTTTGACGGAGATGGGAGTTTCTTCCAAAATCGTCCCGCCACTTATCGTCCAAACGACCCGATCCATATTAGCCGTATCTTCCAAAGCATAAGTGAATTCATCGATCAAAGGACAAACTGACTCGGGCCCAGTCAAAATCGGATTTAAGTCTTTTACCTCTACTTCAAATCGAAATGTTTCCTCCTTGTCGCAAAGTCCCTCACCTGTGGAAGCCAAGACGCTGACAATGTATTTTCCGGGAGTTTGAAAGGTGTGTTTTACTTCCTGACCTTCCACCACAGCGGTATTGTCACCGAAGGACCAAGTAAACTCGGTATATTCCTGATTTTCAGGTAAAATCTTCCAAGTGCCTTCCTGTTTCAGACAGGCCACTTTGTCTCCGATTACATCAAAGGAATAAGTTGTTTCTGTTTCGTATTGGATACTTTCCGTTCCTGTTCCCACTACAAAGCCATAAGATTCGACCTGACCCGAACCATAAGCGTAAGCAATAAACCCGTCGGAATTGAACATTTGATTAACTCCCTCAGGTATTTGGATTTGAGCATATTCAAAATTACTTCCGGGTACAGCTTTAAACTGCCCACCAATATTCTGTCCGTTCAAGATGGTCTTTCTTGCAGAGCCTTTTG
>CAYTXN010000321.1:0-3894 GCA_964441195.1 uncultured Limnohabitans sp. | reverse complement strand
GAAAAAACCATCCAGGAACAGCCTGACTTAATCATAAGCGACGTGGTGATGCCAATCATGACCGGTACTCAGATGCTTGACAAAATCAAACGGAATCTGAGCACAGCGCATATACCTGTCATACTGCTGACCGCAAAAATCGAGACCGAAATGAAGATCGAAGGACTGGAACATGGTGCAGACGACTACATCGCCAAGCCTGTCAATCCAAAAATCCTTACAACAAAAATTTACAATATCCTCAACAACAGAAAGCTTGTCCGTCAGAACTTTAAAGAGAAAAAGAAATTAAAAATCAAACAGGCTTCTTTGTCCAAAGAAGACCATGACTTTATCAGCAAAGCAAAAAATATCGTTGAGGAAAACATAAGCAATGAAGATTTCAACGTAAATCTAATGGCCCAGGAACTGGGAATGAGCAGAACAAAATTTTTCTCCAGATTGAAATCCACCACGAACAAAACCCCAAATGACTTTATTCTGGACATCAAATTGATCAAAGCTTCAAAACTCATCCTCAAAGAGCCTAATATGACTATTGCGGATATCGCCACTCAAACTGGATTCAATACCGCACGATATTTCAGTCAGTGTTTCAAAAACCATTTCGGAATCTGTCCCTCTCAATACTTACAACAAGAAACAAAAGACAAAGTCCAGGATTAGAGGATATTTTTAACAGTAAAACCAGCAGTATTGGCTTTACTAAAATTTCAAACAGAGCAGACCGATATTAATCTTAGGCGGTAAAACAGGCCAGACAACAGATCCCATGCTTATGCAATATGGCTGCTGCATAAGAAGCTGAAATCGAGCTTGTCTGCTACAAGCAGGCCTGACAAAGGCAGACTGCAGACAGGCTTGACTAAAAAGTCAGACACTGGGATATTATAAATCATGCGAGATTCCATGTGACCGAAAAAATCAATTTATAAACACATGAAATCGAGCATGACTAAAAAGTCACACACTGTGATGATTATAAATCATGCGAGATTCCATCTGACCATAAAAAATTAAATTATAAACAGATGAAATACACCATCGATAAAAAAGAGCAATACGTAGTTTTCACTCCACTGGAAGAAAAAATCGACTCGCTACTCGCACCAAAATTGAAGTCTGAATTATTAACCATCCATGCAGAAGGATATGCAAATATCGTTCTGGATATGAACCAAGTAAAGTATGTAGACTCAAGCGGATTGAGTGCTTTGCTCGTTGGTGACAGAGAATTTGGTCGAAATGGAATCTTCATTATTTCCGGCGTACAGGATCACGTGATGAAACTATTGAAAATCTCCATGCTGGACAAAAAACTGAACTTAGTGAGTACGCTTGAAGAAGCTGGAGAAGCTATTTTCATGCATGAAATTGAAGGAGGCGAAGACGAAGACGAGGCTTGATCCCTGATTTTGAAATCACAATTTTAGGTAATACCTCCTCCATACCCGTTCATGGAAGAAATCACACTGCCCAAGTCGTAAGGTTTGGGCAGGAGTGTTTATTGCTAGACTGTGGCGAAGGCACGCAGATACAAATGCGGAAGTTTCGAGTCAGGTCTTCCAAGATTTCCCACATTTTTATTTCCCATCTCCACGGGGATCATTATCTAGGTTTGATGGGAATTTTATCCAGCTACAACCTTTCCAAACGCACAAAGCCACTTACCATTTTCGGCCCAAAAGGTCTGGACGAGATTATCACCACTCAGTTTCGCTGGAGTAATACCAAGCTCAGCTATCCCCTTACCTTTGTTGAAACCCAAACTAATGGGTTGAACCTTTTACTGGATCATCCGAGGTTTTCGGTTCACAGCTTTCCTTTGACCCATCGCCTTCCTACGACCGGATTTTTAATTACCGAAAAGGAAGGATTGCGAAACCTGAATAAGGAAAAGCTTCAGGAAAAGAAGATTCCGCTTGCTGCTATTCAAAGCTTGAGAAATGGGAAGGATTTTACAGATGAAAAAGGCGAGCTATATTCAGTCCAAGACTATACACTTCCGCTTTCACCTCTCCGGAGCTACGCATTTTGTTCCGATACTTGTTTTGAACCAAAACTGGCTAATTTCCTTGATGCTCCGACTTTGCTCTACCATGAATCTACATTTATGGAGGGGGATGCGGCACGTGCCGTTGTCACTTTTCACAGCACTGCAAAACAAGCGGCGGAAATGGCAAATCTTCTGAAAGCAAAATCATTACTTTTAGGACACTTTTCCTCTCGCTACGTGGATTTGGAAGAAATGCTAAATGAGGCCAAAACTGTCTTTGCCGAATCTGAGTTGAGTGAGGAAGGAAAAACCTATGCCATTTTGCCCTGAACTTAAGTAATGAATAAAATTCAGCAAACACGAAAGACAAACCTCTTTATTATCCTTGGATCGATCTTTTTGACCAATGCGATCTTGGCAGAAATCATCGGGGTGAAGATTTTCTCAGGAGAAAAAACCCTCGGCTTCGATCCTGTCAATTGGACATTCTTTGGGGAATATGTGTTGGATTTTAATTTGACAGCTGGTGCTGTGATCTGGCCTATTGTTTTCATTACGACAGATATTATCAATGAGTATTTTGGAAAAAAGGGAGTTCAGAAAATCAGTTTTATTACTGCCGGACTGATTGCTTACGTTTTTGTGGTGATTAGTATTGTGACCATTTTGGTACCTGCAGATTTCTGGTTGGATGTCAATTCTCAAACGCCGACAGGTGAAGGCTTTGACATCAATTATGCCTTCAATACCATTTTCCGTCAAGGGTTAGGAATTATTGTCGGATCCTTAACCGCATTCTTGCTAGGGCAATTGATTGATGTGTTTGTATTCCAGCGACTTCGGGCAGTTACTGGGCCAAAAATGATCTGGCTCCGAGCAACAGGTTCAACTTTGGTGTCTCAGTTTTTCGATTCGTTCGTTGTACTCGGAATTGCTTTCTATGTTTTCGGCAATTGGAGTATTAATCAGATTATTGCAGTCGGTTTGATCAACTATGCCTACAAGTTTACAGTGGCTATTCTTTTGACTCCACTCCTTTATGTTGGGCATGGATTAATTGATGGATATCTTGGAAAAGAGCTTGCTGAGGATATGACCAAAGAAGCGAGTAAGGATCGGTCTTTTTTGTGATAACTTTTAACCGTAGCAAAAAATTCAACAATAATAAACTTGATTAAAGGCAACTGAGAAGACCTTTTCGAACCCGTTTCATTAGGTATTTTTGTTTAGGTTAATACCATAAATTGTAGAAAGCCCCGTGATTATTTAAATTCAATTAATCTAATTGAACCCCACTTTGAATTCGAAAAAAAATTGAATCCTGTTTAATGGCTTGGAATTAGCTGATTAGAACATTTCAAAATTGTTTGACCAGTACTAAAACCAAATCATGAAGCCGGAAATAATTAATGAACGAAAAAAACTACTCAGGTCAGTTGAAGGTATTCTTGAGGGGCCAATGATTTTTTTGGGCTTTGTCTGGCTTGTTTTATTGATAGTTGAACTCATTTGGGGCATAAACAAAATTCTTGAATATATAAGTCTCAGCATCTGGGGAGTGTTCATCATTGATTTTCTAATCAAGATCATTCTCGCTCCAGAAAAGCTCGACTTTCTCAAAAAAAACTGGCTAACAAGTATTTCCCTATTTATTCCAGCCTTGCGAGTATTTAGGATTTTCCGGTTTGTGAGACTTTTGCGAAGTCTTCAGGGATTAAGGCTGGTGAGACTTGTTTCCTCAATTAACAGAAGTTTACGGAGTTTGGGAAAGACGATGCAGCGTCGAGCTTTTGGGTATGTGATGATCACGACATTGATAGTCACGTTTACAGGAGCAGCTGGAATGTTTGCTCTTGAAAAAACAACTCCAGGCTTCACCAGCTACTGGTTGTCACTAT